>CAJUGZ010000212.1 GCA_910585855.1 uncultured Lachnospiraceae bacterium
CTATGCAGGGTATGCAAAAAAAGGGGCGTGTTTAGCCCGGAGGATAGGGAAGAGGTTGTTTTATGGCTGGTAAAATCCTTCCTTACACCAGTTTCGTTTTGGCTGTTATAAGGGCGAATTGCGCCCCGGTTCGTCCGGTTGGATAAACATAAATCAGAAGCCTTAGACTTTCTTACCGTTTGGAGCGGAGCAGGCAAAGGACAGGAGCAAACCGCCTCTGGCGTCCGGTGAAAGCGAAATAAAAGGATAATGCTGTATTTTGTCCGTATAGGAGTTTTTATACTTTAGGCAATAAGAATATTAAAAAGTTGCTTAAATATTGTCTTTGAATGTACGTTAGATGATGTAATTATTAAAAATCCTGCAAAAAATTTACAAGTGCCACGGACAGAGAGTAAGAAGAGAACTGCTATAACTGTGTTAAAAAAAGCAGTAATAACACAAGATAAAATAAGACAAACATACATTCGTAAAGAAAAAATACTTGACAAAAGTTTTATAAAAGTGTAGTAAAGAAGCCATTTTTAGAGATTAGAAATATAGATTTGTGACAATACTGTGACAAATTTAGAAGAAGATAGGATTTTAGAGCAGAAAAAGGCACTCAACACCTTAGTTGGTATCGGGTGCTTTTTTTGAATTTGGTGTTTTTTTTAAATTATTTTTTAAATTTATAAGGTGTTTCTGTATATCCATAAGTAATAAATTATCAAAAATATTTGACTTGGCAGAGATACAAATACTATTTATTTCTGAACTGATAATCTTTTTTTTATATAATTTCCCATTATCAGGAAAATAATGAATATCTTCTGATAATCCAATACTACGAATGTATGTTGAAATTGCATGAATAATGTTATTTTCACCATGTTCCATTTCTTCTAGTAACAAATTGATTGTATTTAAATCGATTTCGTTATATCCGATTACTTCACTTATTATTTTAATTTCACAAAGTTTATTTATTGCTGTTTCGGATAGTCCGGTTTGATCTTGTATGAATTGTATATCATGTTTTTTACATCCTATATTTCCTAAAAGATAGTCAACATCACATTCAAGAATTTTGCAT
The DNA here is from genome assembly GCA_910585855.1 of uncultured Lachnospiraceae bacterium. GTDB lineage: Bacteria > Bacillota > Clostridia > Lachnospirales > Lachnospiraceae > MGBC114844. The sequence continues at coordinate 1,076 of CAJUGZ010000212.1, forward strand.
AAGTTATCAACAATATCTAATTTGGGGCTGCCACTATAATTTCCATTTTCATAATGTTTAATAGTGCCTAAAATTCCACTTGAGTTTTCTGCATTTTCTTCTTTTCTGTTTTTTCGAGAGGATGGAAAACGCTTATTATATTCTTCTGCAAGGGCATATTGTGTATTGTATCCACATTCTTTTCTTCTAGCTGATAATCTTTCTGAGAATAAAAATTTATTCATTATATACCTCCTATAATTTAAAATAGATAAGAAAAAGATATATTTTTATTCGTTCATTAGTGATACTATATTAACATAAAGCGACAAGATAATCAATAGCAATAGAAAGGAAAATAATTATGGAAGCGTTAAAAGTAAAAGAAATGATGAAAAGAGAAGTGCCACAAGTGAAAACTATTAAGATTGAGCCTGCTTGTATGCGGTACGGAGTGGGCAAGAATACAATGCGAAAGATTGCCGAAGATGCCGGGGCAGTTGTTCGGATTGGAAAAAGTTATCTTATCAATGTTTCTAAGGTTGACAAATATATGGATGCTTTATCAGGTGAGTAAATGGGTGAGGTTTTCAAGCTGAATGGTAGGGTAAGGAGTAATAATGGAGCATAAAAAAATATTATCTTATTTTCAAGTGAAATCAAGTCATGGGAATAAGTCACAGTGTATTTGTCCCGCACATAACGATAAACAGGCTTCTTTGACTATTACAGAGGGAGGTGTTTCTGCTTTGCTTTATTGTCATGCAGGATGCAGGATTGAGAATATCTTACAGGCAGTAGGATTGAAAAAGTCTGATTTATTTTATCAGGAGCGAAGATCTGATAGCAGTTGGAAAACTTATGTGGAAGAACGGGAAAAGAAAAAAATTGAGGCAGTTTATCATTATACTATGATTACAAATAACCAATATGCTTTTACGAAATTGCGGTTGCAAGGAAAAAAGATCTTATATGGAATCTTAGAGAAGGAACGTTTCACTTATGGATTGCGAGGAAAAACACGCAAAGATTTGAAGGCAGTTTATGGGAACTTACAAACCATTAACCAGACCATTTCAGAGGGAAAACCGATTTTCATTCCAGAGGGTGAAAAAGACGTGGATACTTTAGTTAAACAGGGTTATACAGCGTTTACCTATGGTGGTGTGAGTGATTGGTTGACAGAGATGGCACTACTCTGTAAAGGGGCGGTCGTGTATGTATTAGCGGATAATGATGATCCGGGGCAGCGTGTGGCACATTCTATTTGGAGTGATTTGCAAGGTATAGCAAAAAGTGTAAAGGTGATTGTTCCCATGCCAGACATTCCAAAAGGGGATGTATTTGATTACTTTGCAGCAGGACACAGCAAGTCAGAGTTTGAAAGTCTTTTGCAGCAGGATAAAGCCGTTACAGAAAAAAGAGTAGGGGAAAACACGCCTGACTTGTCACAGTTTCATCTTGTGAACAATAAAGGCATCCCAACGGGCGTATTTGATGAAGCTATTTTTAAATATATAAAAGGACAGCAGGATTTGTTTGTGTGTGGTGGTACAGTTTATATTTATGATGGAGGTTATTTTAAGGCTGATGTAAGTGGTGCAAGGCTGAAAACAATAATTAGCAAGCTGATATATCCGAAGTTTATTAAAAGTACCACGCTGAAAAGGATATATGATCGTTTCCTTTGTGATATATCCCTTGAAGTGTCTTTTGAAGAATTGAACCATTATCCGGCACATTGGATATGTTTTGAAAATGGGATGTACGATTGCAAGGAAAAACGTCTGCTGCCACATAGCCCAAAATATAAAGCTATTAATCAGATACCACATGAGTACAAGCCGGGAGTAGTGCATGAGGGGAAAAAGATAGAGGAATTTTTAAAGTTTATTTGCCCGAACCCAGACAGCCGGGAAATGCTTTTGCAGTTTTCAGGATATGCACATACAAAGGATGTGGGACAACAGAAGTTTCTTGTATTACTTGGAGAAGGTGGTAGCGGAAAAAGCACATTTATTAGATTGATGGAAGCATCCGTTGGAAGTCAGAATTTGTCAAATATCAGTCTGACAGACTTACAACAGAGATTTGCAAGTTTCGGGCTTATGGGTAAGCTACTGAATAGTTGTGCAGATTTGGAAATATCCGCACTAGAAGATACAGCAATCATTAAAAAGGTTTTAGGAGAAGATACCCTTAGAGCAGAGCAAAAGGGGCGTGATGCTATTTCTTTCAAGAATTATGCAAAGCTGATATTTTCCACCAATGAGTTACCTGTTGTAAAGGCTGAAAAAACAAATGGTTTCTATCGGCGGCTTTTGGTATTGCTTATGGACAGAGTGCCAGAGAAAAAGAACCCTAATCTGTTGAATGAACTATTGCAGGAAATTGACTATTTTCTATGGCTTTCGGTGCAGGCACTTGAAAGAATGTATGAGAAAGAAATTATTGTAACCTCTGCTGAATCGGAAAAGGCCGTTGCACAGTTACGCATGGACAGTGACACGGTGCAGGCGTTCCTTGTGGAAGCGTGTGTTTTGGACGAGGGCAGTAGGAGTGAACGGACGGAACTATACAGCCGTTATGAAAAGTATTGTGAAGATACAGACCGCCAGAGCCTTACAAAGAATAATTTTTACAAGAGTTTGAGGGTAAAGGGGTATAAGGATTTCAAGACTGGCGGTTATAGATATTTTAAGGGCATTTCTGATGAAAAAAACAGCCCCACGCCTGCCCCAAAAACTGCCCCGGACGGATTTATTGAAATCCCGGAGGGGTATCAAGAGGAACTACCTTTTGACTGATAGGGCAGATTTTGGAGCATTTAGGGCAGTTTTAGGGCAGGCAGTTTTTGGTATATCTGCCCTACTCAAACCCTTGTATTTACTGCATTTAGGGCAAAAGGGCAGTTTATATAGATATATTTTAGAGATTTTATAAAAAGTATGCGGTATGGGGTATTTGTACATATAAAGGAAAACGGCGAAAAAAATTTGCCCTTTTGCCCTTTTTGGTTTTGGCAACGGATTTTAATAAAAATATTGATTGGCATTTGAGTATGCCAGAGAGGAGATTTTATGAAAGGGAAAGGATTTATAGATTTAGCAGATGTGCCGGAGTGTCCTGCTACTGTCACGGCATTTTATGACAAATACCGGGGAACGATTGCAGAGGTTGAAACTATAGGACAGAGAAATCATATTCTTTCCGAAATGCAACGGGATTTTGAAAGAGGGGTAAGGCAAGAGCCGCAGAACCGGAATAAGCTGTCAGAGGTTTATCAGTTGCTAAAGTGGAAATGTTGGGAGGTTGAATTGAGTGGCAACCAATGAGCAGATGAAAACGGAATTTTCCTACTTTGGGGAAGTCTGGACGTTTTTTAAGAAATATTATTGTGTAGAAAGTACAGAGGAATTTTGGGAAGCTGTTATGGCAGATGCAGCGGCAATCAATGAAAAGTATCGTTGTTCTTTGTGTAAAGATTTAATTCTTGCGGTTTTGAATGAATTGGAGCGAAAAAGCAAAATGAAACAAAATGCAACATAAAAAAGAGCCTGACAAGCAAGCCCCCGAACCTGATTAAATTATAAAAGGAGGCTTGCAATATGTCAAAGGGTAATTTAAGCAGGAAGGAAAATCAGGGAACACCCCGACTTAGTTTTGAAGCGTACAATATAAGCCGGGAGCGGTATTTGGAATTGCGGAACGGTTGTGTAACAGGGAAATACAGTCTTGAACTACTTTCAAAGGCTTGCACCGGGTTTGAATGGATCGAGCCGTGGATTTTGCTATCAGTTACAAAAGGCAAGTCTTATGATGAGATGCGGAAAAAATGGGACTTAAAGGAAATCGGGCGGATTCCCTATTGCCGAACGGATTTTTATGGAATCAGGAGATATTTCTATCATAGATTGGATTTATTGTTAAAGGAGGAAGATAATATACATGAAGGAATATAAATTCACAACAGAAAAAATAAAAGATTTGGTAAAGGAAATGATTATCTTAGTAGATTCCAGAGAAAAGAAAAATAATCATATCTTGGAATATTTCAAGAAACAGAGGATTCCTTATCAAATCACAAAGTTAGATTATGGAGATTATAGTTTTTTGCTTCCTGCATCTGCTGCCGGAACAGATCTTTACTTCCATGATTCGATTGTGGTTGAAAGAAAAGGCAGCTTGGAAGAATTAAGCGGCAATCTTGCACAGAGAAGGCAGCAGTTTGAAACGGAGTTTTTGAAAGCCGGAAATAATGGAGCAAAAATTTATTTGATGGTGGAGCATCCGGGCGGCTATACGGACATTATCCGTCATGCATACAAGACGGAACTTTCTCCGGTTGCTTTTATGGCATCACTGAAAACGTGGGAAAGCCGGTTTGGTTGTAATGTGCAATTTATCGACAGTCAATATGCTGGATATTTTATTGTATCTACCTTTCAATATTATGCGAGAGAAAAATTGAAGTAACTCTTGCAGCAGTCGCATTTGAAAAGCGACATAAAAAAAGAGTTTTGCAACACGATAATACACAGGAAGAAAATTCGGGAAAGTTCGAGCAAAAAAAGAATTTCTTTACACGATATACGCAGGAGGAGAAAAGTACCAAAATGCAACACTAAAAAAAGAGGTTTAATGACATGGTATAGGTGCAAGGGGAAAAACCTTGAATTTCCAAGTAAAATAGAATTTATATACACGGTAATGCACGGGGAAGAAATCACCAAAAAAGTATAAAAAATTACATAAAAAAAAATGAATAAGTGGAGGTAAAAAAATATGTTGGTGGAAATTATGAGAATCAATAAAGAGGAGATGGTAGCGGTAACAAGTCTGGATATTGCGGAAACTTTTGAAAAAGAACATAAGAGAGTTTTGCAGGATATTAGAGAATTACAATGCAGTGAAGAATTTGGACGGCTCAATTTCGTGCAGTCCTCTTATATCAATACTCAAAACAAGAAACAGCCTATGTATCTTGTTACAAGAGATGGTTTTACTCTGTTAGTTATGGGTTATACTGGTGAAAAGGCTATGAAATTCAAGGAAGCCTATATCAAACAGTTTAATGCTATGGAAAAAGCCTTGCTTGGTAAAATGAAAGAACGTGAAAGAGGAATTGCGATCCGGCAAGCCTTGACAGAAGCGATACAAAGGTCGGAAGAAAATGAACGGATGCACGGGCACGCTTATTCTACATACACAAATCTAGTTTATAAGTCTGTATTTGGCAAGGATGCAAAGCATTTACGGGAAGAATATGGTGTTTCCAAAAAAGAAGAATTAAGAGATTGTTTTTGTGCAGAAGAATTACAGCAAGTGCAGAAAACGGAAATGCTGGTTAGTGGATTGATTGAGTATGGTTTTGGTTATAACGGTGTTAAGAGATTTCTTTCAGAAAGGGAAAGGGATATTTTCCTAACAGATTTTAAAATAAAGTAAATGGGAGGAAATGAAATGGTAAAAAGTAGGATACATGAATGGACAGAGCCAGAAAAACTTCTGTTATTGGAAGCATGGGCAAGGGATGGTTTGACAATCGAACAAATAGCCGGGAATATGGGGATTCATAGAGATACCTTAAATGAATGGCGAAAGAAGTCTGACGTCATTTCCGCTGCCTTAAAAAAGGGAAAAGAGGTAGCAGACATTATTGTGGAAAATGCATTATACAAAAAGGCGATCGGTTTCAAAGAAACGGTAAAAAAGCCAATGAAAATAAAGCATGTGGATTATGTGGACGGAAAAAGAAATCGGGAATATGAGGAAATAATTGAAACGGAAGAAGAAATTTTTATCCCGCCGGATACCACAGCACAAATTTACTGGTTAAAAAATCGTAAGCCGGAACAGTGGAGGGATAAGCCAGAACAAGAGAAATCAGAGGGAGCAGCAGAGGTATTGAAAAATATGCAGGTGTTAGCAGAAGTTTTGAGGAATCCTGTACCAAATAGGAATCTTGAGGATTACGAACAGTAAGGGAACGGATCGTTAATGTTTCTTTTATCTGGTAACGGAATTTATTAACACGATTATGTACATGAGAAAGGATATATGAGATATGGATCGATGTAATGAAAATGTAATTGAATTTTTAGAGAACCAAGAAAGAGCGACTGTAACCTTTTCACAGGGGCGGTATAAGTCCAGAATAAGGAAATTGGCAAAAGAGTATCCAGAAGCGTGCGAGATAGTGGCAGAGAATCCAGACGGGAGCATCTATGCCCATATCCCTACTTCATGGATTAAGATTTCACCGCCAAGACAATTTACAGAGGAGCAACGGCAGCGGATGGGGGAAAGGCTAAACGGAAATAGTCGAAAATGACGGTAGTACAGGCATGAAAAGGGGTAAATTTGATTGAAAATGGTGTGAGGGTAGAAATAATAAGGGTAGGGAATAAAGACGGAAATTTCATGTAAAAATGATTGAAAGAAAAATCCAAATATGTTATGATGGAATACATGGAGCAATCGTGTTGCAGGGTGGCTTGACCTCATTCTTTTTAGGATGGGGGTGATGCCTATGAAAAATCAGTTTGATTTTAAGGATTTGATGACCTTTGGTCTTTTCCTTCTGGCATTGCTTACATTCGTGTTTACGTTTTGTAAGTAGTCATACATAGAAAAACCACCCT
>CAJUGZ010000213.1 GCA_910585855.1 uncultured Lachnospiraceae bacterium
GTGAGGGCGAATTGCGCCCCGGTTCGTCCGGTTGGATGAACCGAAATCAGAAACCTTAGACTTTCTTACCGTTTGGAGCGGAGCAGGCAAAGGACAGGAGTAAACCGCCTCTTGCGTCCGGTGAAAGCCAATCTAATTCTTTTTGGCAGTGTCTTATCTCCAAAAGCCGAATGAAAGATAGTAACAGGATAGAAGAAAAAGAGAAAAGATTATAAGTAAATTAGAAAATAAAAAATAAAAAAGGAGAAAAGTAAAAATGGATGAAAATGAAATGGATCGTTGCCCTAATGAAGAGGAAGAGCAGGGACAGGGGCAGATACCGGATTTGCTTGCTACATTAAAAGAAGATTTACAGAATTTATCGGGGAAAAAATTAGATAGTTTATTAGAGAGATGGAAGGAGGTACTTTTTGGTGATCCCAAACATATTTCATTGATTCTTCTTGTTTTTTCAGAGGTGGGTGCTAAGATAAATGGAATTACTCCTATGGCGGATAATTTTTTATTTTTAGATTTTCTTGCTCAATTAAAACAGGAACTTTTTTCCTGTGATGTCTTTTCCTATGGAGAGGAATTGTACGGAGAATATATGGAAGGAATTTATCGGGCAGCAGGTCATGTTTCTTATTATTTAAAGCCGGCTTTTTTAGAGAAGTATGTAAAAGAAGAGGTGGAAAAATATGAAGAGGTACGTAGAATTTTAGAGGAACATTATAATGGTGATATTGCTGTCTGCCTGCAGCAGGATTTACAGGAACGGGTGGGATATCTTCCTTCGAAAGAGGAAATTGATTATTTATTGGAGCAGGCACAAGCCTTTGTCCGAATAGATGCAAATATGGACAAGGCTTTATTTTTTCTTTATCGGGTAATATTGCTTTCTTTGAAACGTTTGATAGATTTAGAGGAAGAGGAGTCTATGAGGGAAAATGAAGAACTGCTTCGTCATTTATTGAATATGTCAACGGTTTATCAGCTTGCCTTAGATGAAAAACACGCACTGGATATATTAGAGTATGCACAGAAACTTGCTGTGGAAGAATTGGCTGTACAGAAATTAATAGGACAAGATTTGGATACAGAGGAAGAGATACAGGATACTTATGGAGAATTGAGAAGGGAGATTCTTCGGAAAAAAGGACATATAAAAAGGGAACTGTATTTTAATAAGAAAAAGGTAACAAAAGAGGAGGTTCTTTCTGTCTATCAGGAGGCATTGGCACTTTCAGAGGCAATTTTTGGAAAGGAAAGTTCTCAGGCTGAGGAAGTCAGAAAGGATATTGTTTGGTTTCAGGCAAATTCCGGGGAGCAGGAAAAAATTGCAGTTTTATTGGAACAACTGAAAAAAGCAAAGGAAGAGGAAGATATCGATGCGATAGAATCTTTACATGGCATTATTTCAGAGGTTTATAAACAGTCAGGAGATTTTGAAAGTGCAATTCTGCACTATCAGATAAAAGTAAGGATTCTTATAAATGAATATGGCGAAGATAGTGATGTAGCTGCCGATGCTTATAATGAGATTGGAGAGCTGTATGAAGAAGCAGAAAGATATACAGAGGCAGGGAGCTGTTATCGACACGCTTTGGCAAATTATAAAGAGTATCTTTTGCGGACACAGGAGGAAGATGCAGACGATCCAGAAACAATATTGATGAATTATGAGGAATGTCTTTATCATACTGGACGAATCTATCAGATAGAAGGAAACTATGAAAATGCACTTTCACATTTTCATGAAGCACTGGATATTTTTGATTCTCGCTGTGAATATGCCGGTATAGAACGGGCAAATTATTTAAAAGCAATGGCAGAAACCTATGAAAAGATGCAGTTTATGGGAAGAGCAGAACACTATTATCTCTGGGCATGGGATACCTACCAGACAATAGCAGAGTTTAACCGGCTTCGAGAAAAAAACGCTTCTTTATTTGAGTCAGAAACAGAAGAATGTGAGGAAAAAGCCGAGCAGGTGCGGCTGCATATGAAAGAGATAGGACTGAATCGAATGATCTGTCCAGTGGAAGAAATCGCTTATTTGGAGTTGAATCAAGAGGAGCAGAATTATTTTTTAAAACGGTTTGGGCAGCTTGTACGAAAACGGTTAAAAGAGGAAGATATTTGGAAAAACTGGATTTTTCAGTGGAAAGTATATTATCGGATTTGTATGGAATGGCAGGAAAGAACAGAAGTTATTATTCCTTCTATTTTGGAAGAAGCATTTTCAATGTTGCAGCGTTATCTGAAAAAGGAAAGCGATGATAAAGAATTGATAAAATTTAGTGAGAGATTTTTTGCACATCTATCACAAGAAGAATATGAAGATGAGTGGGAAGAGGAATACAGCAGGTTTTATTATGCATTAGGAGATTTTTTTCATGCAGTATTAGAGTCTGATACAGATTTTCGTTCTTTTCAGATATTGATCTGTGAACAGCTTCCTTTATGGGCAGAGGTATTTTCTTCTGTTTATTGTAAGGAAGAAGAGAAGTATAGTGAGTATGAAAAAACACTTCGCTATAAACAGGCGGTTTCATCTTCTGTTTTTGCTAAATGGATAAAAAATATTCAAAAAGATATACGGCGGGTTCTGGCCTGTAAGACGGAGGAAGAGTTATGGTAGCCTTTGGATGGTAAATAAATGTAAAATTAAGAAAATCTTCATAAATTTACTCGTTGTTCTTCATTTTTATTCGATATAGTGAAGATACGAAAGAAAGATTTTTTTCATTCCTCTCTATTTTGGATTTGATAAGTATGAAATTTGCTGATAGATAGGGACAATGTATTAGATAGAAAATTAGAAAACAAGGAGAATGGAAAAATTTCTTTTGGGTTGCTTTCACCGGACGCCAGAGGAGGTTTGCTCATTTCCTTTGTTTGCTCCGCTCCGAACGGTAAGAAAGTCTACGACTTCTGTTTAGGTGCATCCAACCGGACGAACCGGGGCGCAATTCGCCCGTACTGCAGGCAAAACGTGGTGGGTGTAAGGAAGGATTTTACCAGCTATAAAGCAGTTTCTTTCTTATCATACGGGCTAAACACGCCCCTTTTTTTGCATACCCTGCATGGAAGCAGGATATGCAAAAAATTCTAGACGTTTCCGCAGAAGCCGAAGACTTTCTAACCATTCTCCGAAGTCGCAGACAAAGGAAACGAGCAAACCTCCTCTCGCTGTTAGTGGGATAGCATAGGATAGATTTTTAGAAAAGTTTGGATGCTATTTTTTTTGTTTCGGTGTCAAGAAACAGCCAGATTTGAAAACAGTGGGCAGCCTGCAGTGACTTCGGAAAAAGTTAGAAGTTTTTGACTTCTGCTTGAAAACCTAAGATTTTTTTCACATACTGCTTTCATGCAGTGTGTGAAAAAAAAGGAGTGTGTTTAGCCCGCATAAATAGGAAAGAGGCTGTCTTGTGGTAGGTTGAATCTTTTGGTATGTCAGTTTTGTTTTGGCTGTCATGCGGGCGAATTGCGCTCCGGTCTGTCTGGTTGGATGAATGGAGATGCAGAAGTCTTAGAACTTCTTGCTTTTGGAGAATTGGAACAGCAGGATGCTCACTGTTTTCAAATCTGGCGTCCTCTATCTGGAAAATTCTTTTATCCATTCCGTTTCGAAAGATTTATTGAAGGAAAAGAAGAAAAGAATGACGAAAGGAAAAGAATCATGTAGAATAGGGGTGATAATGAATTTAGAGAAAAGAGGAAAGCTGAAATGTTAAATGTACTAGTATGCGATGATGATAAGGATATTGTAGAAGCGATTGATATTTATTTGACACAGGAAGGGTATCAGGTATTTCGGGCATATGATGGGATAGAAGCAGTATCTGTACTGCGTAAGAATACGATACATCTTTTGGTTATGGATATTATGATGCCGAAATTAGATGGAATACATGCAACTTTAAAGATTCGGGAAGAGAGCAGTATACCGATTATTATTTTATCTGCAAAGTCGGAAGATACTGATAAGATATTGGGGTTAAATATTGGGGCGGATGATTATTTAACAAAACCATTCAATCCTTTGGAATTGGTTGCAAGGGTAAAGTCACAGCTTCGCAGATATACTAAATTAGGAAGTGTCAATTTAGAAAAAGATAGTAATGTATATAGAAATGGTGGGCTGCTGATTGATGATAATAAGAAAGAGGTAATGGTAGACGGCGAAGAAGTAAAGCTGACTCCGATTGAATACCAAATTTTGCTTCTGCTTGTGAGAAATGCAGGTCATGTGTATTCGATTCAGCAGATTTATGAAGCGATTTGGAATGAGGAAGCGATAGGGGTAGATAATACCGTTGCCGTACATATCCGGCATATTCGGGAAAAAATTGAAATTAATCCAAAAGATCCACGTTATCTGAAAGTAGTATGGGGGGTTGGGTATAAGGTAGAGAAAGGAGAGAGAAGCAGATGAGAGCATTGCGGGAACAGTTTATAGCAAAGGCAGTTGCATTATTGATCTTAACGGCTTGTGTGATAGGGATTCCGTGTTTTGGTTATTTTATATGGCAAAGCAGAGAGGTTGTGCAAATTTCTGATTTTTGGGGATATTCTTATCCAGAAAGTTCGGAATTTTCGGCGGATGTTAATCTGCGTTTGACACAGCTTATTGATTATTTAAGATTAAAGGAAATGTTGGAAACAAATGGAGAATTAGATTATAATAAGGTAGTGGTAAATGTATATGATTTAGATGGGATAGAGGAATATACTGTAAATGATCTGATTAAGTATAATGTAAGAAATTATGGATTTTACCCTGAGGAGGCGATTTTGGATTCTTTGTCGGATGCAAAAGAGGCAAGAATTGTGTTAGATTCTTTAAGGAGGGCGGTTTATCCAATTATGCTGTCAGAGGATGAAAAAACCGAAGCTGGGGGGGTGATCTATCAAGAAAAATTTGTAACGGATTTTATAAAAGAAGAGAAAGTATTTACGGATTTGGATGAAGCATGCAGATATTATCAGGCATTGTGGAATCAGACTATACAGGAGAGTATATTGGCGGATGGCAATTCTGCGGATAGAAATCGTACAGAAATTGAGGAATTTTTGGGCAGTATTAGTGATAAGCTGGAAAAAGAGAATACGATAAGCGGTGCAGAGTTGCTGATATGCGCAGATTCTTCTGAGGCGGTACAAGTGAGTTTACTGCCGGATGTAGCATATTGTATGACTTTTTATGTAGCACTTTATCAGGAATATAAAAATATTTTTGAACGTGATGTTTTTTCGGAGCAGGATTTGCTGTATTGGATTTCAGATGGAAATCGGCGGATAGAAACCAATATGCAGAAAAATCTGCCGGAGGAGGATGATTTTGGCAGAAGAAAATATAAATATCCGTCTATGGGAGAAATTTGGTATCAGACAGAAAATCATCTGATGGAAGCTACAATGGCGGCAGACAGAAAGAAAATAGCGGAATTAGAAGAACTTTTTTTGGAGAGAGGGAAAAATAGAAATATTAGTATTTTTCTTGTTATTCCGGCAGATCATACCGGACTTTTTGAACAGCAGATGAAACTTTTGGAACACTCCTATCACAGCGTACCAAAATATATGGGATTTATGATTGCATTTGGGATTTTAGCGGCTGTCAGTATCTGCTTTTTATTTTATTCTGCGGGTCATAGAGCAGGATATGAAGGAATTTTTTTAAATTGGTTTGATCGGTGGTATACGGAAATTGCGGCGGGAATTTGTATTGGACTGGGAATATTTTTGCTGGTATTGTTTTGGGAGGAAACGGCAAGAGTATTACATTATCAAGACTATGATATAGTGGATGGTATTGTTGCAGGTCTGTCCGGGTTTGGACTTTATATTATGGTATTGATTAGTTTTTCTTCTCTTGCGAAAAGAATCAAAGCAGGAAGTCTTTGGAGAAATAGTCTAACTTGTCGGATTTTGGGTTATATCAAAAGAAAGATAGAGAAAATAACAGCTTCAGTGATGCAGATGTGGGAAAACCGAAGTATCAGCAAGAAAATCATATTTTTTTATATTGGTATGTTGATTGGAAATTTTATATTGCCAGTTGCAGTATTGTTTTTTTGTGAAGCGGTAGATTATGGTGAGTTAGTAGTTGCGGTTCTGTGTTTTTGTATTATTGTTTTAGTATTGCTTGCCGATTTTAAGACTTTAAAGTGGTTAATGCAGCAAAAGGCAGAACTGTTAGAAATTTATAAAGGAATGAAATGGATTTCTTCAAAAGAGTGGAATTACAAGCTGGAGGAAACAGCATTTCATGGAATACTGCAAGATATGGCAGCAGCGGTAAATCAGATTGGAGATGGACTAAGCAGTGCGATAGAACAGAGTATTCGGGATGAAAGGATGAAGACGGATTTAATTACAAATGTTTCTCATGATATTAAAACACCGCTTACCTCGATTATTAATTATGTAGATTTATTGAAACGAGAGCAGTTTGAGGATGAAAAAGTAAAGTCCTATCTGGAAGTTTTAGATCAAAAGTCACAGCGGTTAAAGCAGTTAATTGATGATTTAATCGAAGCATCTAAGTTAAGTTCAGAAACGGTAGATCTTTTAATTGAAAAAATTGATTTGGTAGAATTGGTTCGACAGACAAACGGGGAATTTGCAGAAAAGTTTACTAATAAAAATCTTTCGATTGTTCCTTCCTTACCGGAAAAATCAGTTGTAATTGAGGCAGACGGAAAAGGAATGTGGCGGGTGTTAGAAAACCTTTATATCAATGTTTCAAAATATGCAATGGAACATACAAGAGTCTATATCTCTATATCAGAAAAAATGGGAATGGTAGAATTTTCTATTAAAAATATTTCAGATAGTCCATTGAATATAGAAGCATCTGAACTGACGGAACGTTTTATTCGTGGAGATTTGTCTAGAAGTACAGAAGGAAGCGGGTTGGGGCTTTCGATTGCAAAGAGTCTTACAGAACTGATGCATGGTAAGTTTGAAATTTATCTGGATGGGGATTTATTTCGAGTGACATTGGTATTTCCTGTTTGTTCGCAGGAAAAAACATCTTTTGAATAATAAAATAGAGTATATAGCGAGTAGAGAAGAAAGTAATTCCTCTACTCGATTTTTTGTACAAAAATAAAAGGGTTGTGGGCGTGGGTGTAAAATGATATATTTAGATAGTATTTATTCTTGTTCAGGGACAAGTTCTAACAATTTGTGAATAGCAGCTTGATATTCTGGATGTTTTCGGTAACTGAGCAGCAGCTTTTTTTCCCAAGCGGTTGGAATAATGGGAGTTTTGGTCTGTGCAGAATTTTCAATCGCTTCATTGATATTGTTGATGTGGTAAAGATGACATAGAAAAATAAAGTTATCTGCACTGGGCTGTGTCTTACCGCTTTCCCAGCCGTAAATTGTTTTTTGTGCAATAGGATGTTTAAATTGCCGGAACTGTTCTGCGACATCCTTTACAGAAAGATGATTCAATTTACGATAGTATTTTAAGATATGGGAAATCTCCATATTTTTCACCTCTTAAAGGATCTTATTATGCAGAAAATCGGATTGTCAATATGCAAAGAAATTGGGGAAAATTATGAAGTTAAATTTTGTTGCTTGTTGTTACTAATGCTGGAGAGGACGCCAGATTCGAAAACGGCGGGCAGCCTGCTGTTCCGGTTTCCAAAAAGCAAGAAGTTCTAAGACTTCTGCCTT
>CAJUGZ010000214.1 GCA_910585855.1 uncultured Lachnospiraceae bacterium
CGTTTTGGTTGTGGTGAGGGCGAATTGCGCCCCGGTTCGTCCGGTTGGATGAACCAAAATCAGAAGCCGTAGACTTTCTTACCGTTTGGAGCGGAGCAGGCAAAAAACAGGAGCAAACCGCCTCTTGCGTCCGGTGAAAGCCAATTCTTTCTGGTAGTATTCTATCTGCAAAAGCCAAATGAAAGATAGAAATAAGATACACTTACAAAAGTGTGAAATCGTTGATTGGTATGTGATTTTCACTTTGAAATTATCATGGAAATGGATAATTTTAGGGTATTATCTTTTTGATAAAGTGTCTTACAATGGAAAAGAATATTTTATTTTTGGACATAGGAAAAGTGGGTTTCTGCCTATGACAACAGAAAGGATTTTATTTATGAAAAGTATGAAACGGAAGATTAATTTGCAGTTTTGGTGGATAGCTGGGTTGTCTTCTGTACTGACAGCAGCATTTGTAACAATTATTTTTTTCCAAGTGTTTCAGCAGGAGGTGTTTGAGGATTTAAAGACTTATGCAAAATTGCTGGAAAGCAGCGGGGTGCTGGAACAAGAGGAACAGACAGCAAATTTGGAAAATTTTGGTGATTTGCGGATTACTGTAATTGCAGAGGACGGAACAGTAGTATTTGATAATTATGCTGAAACGGAGCAGTTGGATAATCATGCCGATCGGATTGAAGTAGAGCAGGCATTTCAAAAAGGATTTGGACAAAAAGTGCGTCGTTCTGTTACTTTACAGGAAAGTACTTTTTATTATGCACTGCCGCTTTCAGGAAATCGAGTTCTGCGGGTAGCAAAAGATGCTGGAAGTATTTGGGGAATTGTAATAAAAGCAGTGCCGCTTACTGTTTTGGTCATGCTTTTTATGTTTGGAATTTGTACGGCAGTGGCTCGTATGCTGGCAAAAAGTATGTTAAATCCGATTGAGCAGATGGCAGAGCATTTAGATGATGAAAAGGGAGTGATTGCCTATCGGGAATTGACGCCATTTATAGAAATGATACAAAAACAACATGCCGATATTTTAAAAGGAGCAAAGATGCGGCAGGAATTTACCGCAAATGTTTCTCATGAATTAAAAACGCCACTAACGGCGATATCTGGTTATGCAGAATTGATTGAAAATGGAATGGCATCTGCAGAACATGCTGTTGCATTTGCTGCTGAAATTCACAAAAGTTCCAATCGTCTGCTGAAGTTGATCAATGATATTATCCGTCTTTCTGAATTAGATAGTTCAAGGGTACAGATGGAGTTAGAACAGGTGGATTTATATGAGTGTGCCAAGGAATGTATGGACTGGCTTTTAAAAAGTGCAAAGGATCATGGAGTTACAATGCAGCTATTTGGAACGAAAGAGATAGTATATGCAGATCGGAACATGATGGAGGAATTAATCTATAATCTTTGTGACAATGCGATTCGCTATAATAATCCGGGTGGAAAGGTAAGTATTACTATTACAAAACATGCAGACTGTGTTTATTTGATTGTAAAAGATGATGGAATTGGTATTTCGAAGGAGCATCAGGAGCGGATTTTTGAACGGTTTTATCGGGTGGATAAAAGCCGATCGAAGTCTACGGGAGGGACAGGATTAGGGCTTGCTATTGTAAAGCATATTTTAGCACAGCATCAGATTGAGATGGAATTAGTTAGTGAGATTGGAAAGGGAACAGAGATTAAGGTAATATTTCGTATGGATGCCAATGAAAAATTGATGCAGCAGATAAAATAGGGAGGAAGGTTTGTATGCAGGGAGGATGCCAAATTCGAAACGGAAAAAGAATTTCTACTGTGAGTTAACTGACTGCCTCTGGCGTTGAAAGAACCCCTTTTAAAGAAAAAAGAAAAAATGATTTTACTTCTTTGCCAAAATCAGGTATACTAGACTAGGAAATTGGATTTGTGGCTTGTGGATTTTGTATGGGTAAGCCTAAAGTCTATCTATATACGGATATCGTATATAATAAAGAAAGAACAGAATGGAGGACTATTATATGGTAAGGGCAATCGTAGGAGCGAATTGGGGAGATGAAGGCAAGGGTAAAATTACCGATATGCTTGCAAAAGAATCGGATATTATTATTCGTTTTCAGGGGGGCAGCAATGCCGGACATACCATTATCAATAATTATGGGAAGTTTGCACTGCATTTGCTTCCGTCTGGCGTATTTTATCATCATACAACAAGTATTATAGGTAACGGGGTTGCTTTAAATATTCCATATTTGTTGAAAGAGATAAAAGAATTGGAGAGTAAGGGTGTTCCGACACCAAAGATTTTGGTTTCTGACAGAGCGCAGATTTTAATGCCATATCATATTTTACAGGATACGTATGAGGAGGCAAGACTTGCTGGAAAGTCATTTGGATCGACAAAATCTGGAATTGCGCCGTTTTATTCGGATAAATATGCAAAAATTGGATTTCAAGTCAGTGAATTGTTTGATGAAGCATATTTAAAAGAAAAAGTAGAAAGAGTTTGTGAGATAAAAAATGTATTATTTGAACATCTTTATCATAAAGAAGCATTAAAACCGGAAGAGGTATTTCAGACCCTGTTAGAGTATAGGGAGATGATAAAACCTTATCTTTGTGATGTATCCTTATATCTTTATCAGGCGATAAAAGACGGAAAACGAATTTTATTAGAGGGTCAGTTAGGCTCATTAAAAGATCCCGATCATGGGATTTATCCAATGGTGACTTCTTCTTCTACACTGGCTGCTTATGGGGCAATTGGTGCAGGGATTCCGCCATATGAAATAAAAAATATTACTACTGTGGTAAAGGCATATTCAAGTGCAGTAGGAGCGGGTGCATTTGTCAGTGAGATTTTTGGAGAAGAGGCAGAGGAACTTCGAAAAAGAGGCGGTGACGGCGGAGAATATGGTGCAACGACCGGACGTCCTAGACGGATGGGGTGGTTTGATGCCGTAGCAACAAAGTATGGCTGCCGAGTTCAGGGAACAACGGAAGTGGCACTTACTGTTTTGGATGTATTGGGATATTTAGATGAGATTCCTATGTGTGTAGGATATGAAATAGACGGAAAGATTGTAACAGATTTTCCGACTACCGTATGGCTAGAAAAAGCAAAGCCAGTTTTCAAAAAATATCCGGGATGGAAATGTGATATTCGTGGTATTCGAAACTATGACGAACTTCCAAAGGAATGTAAAGATTATATTGATGCGATTGAACGGGAGATAGAAGTACCAATTACATTGGTATCAAATGGACCGGGAAGAGAAGACATCATCATCCGAACCCAAAAGTAGGGGTCAGACGCCGAACCCCAAAGAAACGTCTATACCGGGCAGATTAAAGCTTTTTTTTGTCGGGAATATACAGCCGGAAGCCGAAGAGAGGTCTGCGCAGGGTCATCATTTCCCGTCGGCACTTAGGCACTGTATTTTAGTGCCTTAGTGTCCGCTACGAGGAAATGCTAAGCGAGAGCGGGCTCGGAGTGGACCTCTCTTCGGCTTCCGGCGTCCCCTTCTTCAAAATTTCATTTCCCTTTAGCGTCCCCCTCCCTTCTTTAAGCATTTTTTCCACAGCATTTTTTGTATTTTTTTCCGCTGCCGCATGGGCAAGGATCATTTGGATAGATTTTTTTATCTTTTACAATAGTAGTAGAACTTTTTTGTGCTTTATAAAGTTCGTTTCTTTTTTCCTGTGAAAGAAGATTATTCCACTGAGGAAGGGTATAGAGCCATTCTGCTTTTGCTGCAACCATATTGTAATAGAGTTTCTCTTTTTCATAGCAAAGGGAAACTTTGGTATCTTCCGTCATTTCTTCGATAGGATTTGGGGTAATTAAACTGTCGTTGATACCATCTAAAAAGCCAACCATAATTTTTAATTCACAGTTAAACTTTTCTGCCAGTTCTTTTACTGTTCCTTCTACCACGGTTTCTGGTTCGGATAATATTTGTTCATAGATTCCTTTTTCAATTTGAAAGTAATTAGTCCAAAGAGCCGTACTTTCTTGTTCGCTGATTTCTTCGGAGTAGGCTTCCTGTCTCCACGATTCTAATAATGTCATGTTTGTTTCCTTTCTGCATCTCTTATGCCTGTTTTATAGAATTGTTCTCTTTTTTTTACATTTTAATGTATAAAGAGCGATTTTGTGTTAATAATAAAAATATCGGAAGCAGCGAAAGCTTCTGATAACAAAGCCATTCACATAATGTGAGGCATTTGCTTACCTCTACTGTCTGCCGAAACCCAAATGGATTCCCCCTCCATTCAGAAGGTTTGTACCGATTGGTACAGGCAGTAGAAGGACGAAAGAGAAAAGTAATACTTATCCTCCCCTTTTTGAGTTGCCCTGTCGGATGCGATGGGGCAATTTTTTGTTGTTTTTTAGTATGACAACGGAACTATTATACAAGTTATTTGGGATTTTGTCTAGTGGTAATCCGAAAACAGATATGGTAGAATAGAGTAGGAAGTGTGTTTGACTGGCTGTGAGAGGAGGAAATTATGAAGAAATCATTTCGGCGGATAGCGGCATTAATCGGGGCAGTTTTGCTTTTAGGAATGTATGGGATGACTTTGGCAGCAGCTTTTTTAGATCGCTCGGCAGGACAGGCATGGCTAAAGGCAAGTATTACGGCTACGATTTTAGTTCCGGTTCTGCTCTATGCTATTTTACTGGTAGAACGTGGACTTCGGGGGCAGGCAGATGTGAAACAGGAGTCAAAAGCATCGGAGAAAAAATAGAAGAATAAGAGAATTTTTTATCGGCAGCAAAACAAAAGGCAAGTTGGTATTTGGTACGGTGTATATTTGGGGTTTGCTGCCGATATATTTAAATTAGTATTCAGGTTGTGTCAAAAACGGTTTTAGTCAAGCAGTTCCTTGATATGGAGATCAGTGCGGGTTGCTAAATCCAGAAAAGTAGAGCCAATTTGAACCAATGGACGAGTAAGATTATATTTATTGATTAGTACAATTTGGGCACGTTCTCCATTACTTAATAGGACGGTATGCTGAATAAAATTATAAGTAACTCTAGATAAGAACGTCATCAACATTTGTGAATCAAACTTATGATAGCCGTTTTCCTCTAGTTCCTTTAGTGCCAGAAAGGGAGAGAGTGCTTTTCCGTCTGTTTCTTTCATAATCATAGTGTCATAGACATCAGCAATGGCTATAATACGGGAAATCGGATTGATATTTTTAGATGGCACTTGTAATGGAAAACCGCTTTTGTCAAGTCGTTCATGATGCGTAAGTACGGTTTGTTTGATACGGATATCAATCGCTTTGTCTTTAATTAAGTTATACCCAAGTATGGTATGTTTATCATAGCGTCCTTTTTCTAATTCCTGTTTAAAAGTAAAACCTTTTAGTTCTTCTTCTGGAAGTTTTAAAATGCCAATATCATGTAAAAGAGCAGAAACGGCAATCGGTTCGAGGTCACTTGGATGAAAATTCATCCATTTTGCAAGAATCTGAGCAAGCAGGGCGACGTTGATAGAGTGAGTATAGAGATTCTCAGCATTTTTTTTCATATGGAACAGCATATTGCATAGATTCATATCGCTTTCTGATTTTTCTACAATTTGATTTAGCATATTTAGAAGAACTGGTACATCCACATCACTGTTTTTTTCTGCAATTTCCTTTAGATTTTCGGATAGAGTGTCTTCTGCAATTTGAAATTTTTCTTTAAATTCTTCAAATTTCTTTTCATTAATTTTCGGTATATCCCCGGGAACAGGACTAGCTGCAGGAGGAGGAAATCCGTCTGGTTGATAGTCTATGATGACATATTCAATAAAATGTCTGGCTAAAAGAGTCATAACGTCTTTTGTTACAGCAGTGCCTTCTGGAATTAAAATAGCACCTGAACTGGAATGAACGTTATTTGCAATGACCATACCTTTGCGCAGGCGGTCTGTATGTATTCGAAGATGTGACATAAATTTATTCCTGCCTTCTATACTTTTTTATGAGAAATATTATACCTGATTTAAAGAAGAAAGAAAAGTATTAATCATGCAATTTATAAAAAATGTAAACGATTGGAGGTGAAAGAGGCAGATAGGAGTAATTGGAAGGAAGAAACTGGATTTTTTAATAGGGTTTTTGAAGGATATTTATGGTACTCTTGAAAAATGAAAAGAAATCGCATATAATAAAATCAGTCGAATTAATAGAAAGGGGAAGATATTATGGAATTAGACAGTAATGCACATTCTGTATTTTTATTGCATTATGAGCTGATACTGGTTGTGAAATATCGCAGGGAGGTATTAGAAGCTACGGTTTCTAATCGAGCAAAAGAAATATTTGAAAAGATTGCGCCAAATTATAATATTACTTTGCAGGAATGGAAGGCGGAAAAATACTATATACACATTTTTTTTAAAGCACATCCAAAAAGTGAAATTAGTAAATTTATCAATGCATATAAAAGTGCAAGCAGCCGTTTATTAAAGAAAGAATTTCCTCAGATACGAGAGAAGCTGTGGAAAGAAACTTTTTGGAGTCAGAGTTTTTGCCTGTTGACAACAGGTACAGCACCGGCTGAGGTAATTGAAGAATATTTGGAAAGCCAAGGAGAAAAAAAGAGATGAGTAAATTAATTTCACTATGGGAAGAAAATAAAATTCCGTTTTATAATCAGAATTATCATTGTGGGGTAAATGAAAATGCCAGTACATTGACACCATATTTGTTAGAAGATGGAAAAGCGCATGGAGCAATTATCGTATTTCCCGGAGGAGGTTATACACACCGATCGGAAAAGGAGGGAGAGCCGGTTGCTGTTTATTTAAATTCATTGGGATTTCATGCATTTGTATTAAACTACCGGGTTATGCCCTATCATCCTTATCTAGGATGTGTGGATGGGAAACGAGCGGTAAAATATCTTCGGGCAAATGCAGCAGAGATTGGTATATCGGCGGATTGTATTGGAGTAATTGGGTTTTCTGCAGGAGCGGGAAATGCTTGTTTGGTTGCGGAAACCTTTGATAAAGAAGATTATCATACAACAGATAGGATAGATACCTTTAGTGCAAAACCCAATTTTTGTATTTTAGGCTATGGATCACTTAGTCTAAAACCAGAGTTTATGAGTGAAAGTGATAGAAAAATGTTTGAAGGAATTGTGCCGCAGGAGTCAAGAGAAGAGTATTTAAAGACCTATTCCTGTGATGAATTGGTTCGAAAAGAGATGCCGCCGATGTTTATTTGGCATACTGCGGATGATATGCGAGTCAATGCTGGGGCATCGATTGCATTTGTTCAAAAACTGCAGGAAATGGGAAATTCCTATGAATTTCATATTTTTCCAAATGGAGGACATGGATGTGCGATTGCACAGGCAGCGGAAATGGAAGGGATTTGTCAGTGGATTGGATTGGCGGAGGACTGGATGCGGCGTAATGGGTTTTTAAGAAAATCGTTTTGATGGGGAGGACGCCAGATTCGAAAACGGTGGGCAGCCTGCTGTTCCGGTTTCCAAAAAGCAAGAAGTTCTAAGACTTCTGCCTTTCCATTCATCCAACCGGACAGACCGGGGCGCAATTCGCCCTCATTTCAACCGAAACAAAACAGGTGTAAGGAAAGATTTTACCAACCATAAAATAGCTGCTTTCCTATCATACGGGCTAAACACGCCCCTTTTTTTTCACACCCTGCATGGAAGCAGGA
>CAJUGZ010000215.1 GCA_910585855.1 uncultured Lachnospiraceae bacterium
TCCTGCTTCTATGCAGGGTGTGAAAAAAAAGGGGCGTGTTTAGCCCGGATAATAGAGAAACGGCTATCTTATGGCTGGTAAAATTCTTCCTTATACCCGTTTCGTTTTGGCTGAAATGAGGGCGAATTGCGCCCCGGTCTGTCTGGTTGGGTGAATGGAAAGGCAGAAGTCTTAGAACTTCTTGCTTTTTGGAAACGTGGAACAGCAGGCTGCCCACCGTTTTCCAATCTGGCGTCCCCTATCCAAAAGACTTATTGAAGTTAAGTGTAAATACCTATTGTATTTCCTTAATTAATTCGGTACAATAGAAGTTGCTGGGATGTTATCCCGTGCATAGAGGGGAACTCTCTTCTTTTTTAGAATGTTTTGAAATAAGGAAAGGATGAGAGTTATGCAGGAAAAAAAGGATTTATTTGATAAGACAACAAAACAAGGGAGATTTCATCGAAGTCTTTTTAAGATGGGCATACTTCTGGCTGGTATGCTTGTGGCGGGCTGGTGTTATCTTCAGACGCAGAAAGAACAGGAGTTTGAACAGGGGACAGAAGAACTGATTTTGCAGGAGGAAACGGATTTTTATAGTGAAGAGCAGGATTCAGAATGGCAGATGCAAGAGAAAGAGAGTATAAAAGAGCAGGAAACAAAGGCTGTGTTTTTTGTACATGTGTGCGGACAGGTAAAGAATCCGGGAGTATATCAGTTAGAAGAGGATGCACGAATTTATGATGCAGTACAACTGGCAGGAGGAATGACAGAAGAGGCTTGTGAAGAGGCGGTAAATCTTGCAAAAAAGGTGACAGATGGGGAACAGATTTGGATTCCTGACAGAGCAGAAGCAGAAAAAATGGTATCTGAAAATGGAAGTTTAAAAGAGAAGCAGACAGAAAGCGGATTAGTGGATTTAAATTATGCGACAAAAGAACAGTTAATGACATTGACAGGAATTGGAGAGGCAAGAGCAAAGGATATTCTTGCTTATCGAGAGGAGCATGGGGGATTTCAGACAATAGAGGATATTATGAAAGTTCCCGGTATCAAAGATGCTGCGTTTGCTAAGATAAAGGATGAAATTGTAGTTCGATAAGTTGGATTGATTCGAAAGAGGACTGCTGTGTAAAATAGAGAATAGATAGAATAAAAATGGAAAATAGATAGAAGTGAGGTTGGTAAACATGGCAAAAAGAGTATTGGTAGTAGACGATGAAAAATTGATTGTAAAGGGAATTCGTTTTAGCTTAGAACAGGACGGAATGGAAGTAGACTGTGCTTTTGACGGAGCAGAAGCATTGGAATATGCAAAGAAGAAAGAATATGATATTGTACTGTTGGATGTGATGCTTCCAGAGATAGACGGATTTCAGGTGTGTCAGCAGATTCGTGAATTTTCCAATATGCCGATTGTAATGCTTACCGCAAAATCTGACGATATGGATAAGATTCTTGGGCTGGAATATGGGGCAGATGATTATATTGCAAAACCATTTAATATTCTTGAGGTAAAGGCACGGATTAAGGCAATTATGCGCCGCAGCAGCAAGTCAGAAACGAAAAAGGAAAAGGATCGCTATTTGAACTATGGGGACTTAAAGTTAGATACAGAGGGACGGCGGCTTTATATTCGGGAAAAAGAAGTTAATTTGACAGCAAAAGAGTTTGATCTGTTGGAACTTTTGGTTTTAAATCCGAATAAGGTCTATAAACGTGATGAATTATTGGAATTGGTATGGGGGAAAGAATATCCGGGGGATGCCAGAACAGTGGATGTCCATGTAAGGCGGCTTCGAGAGAAGATTGAACCAAATCCAAGCGAGCCGATTTATGTCCATACGAAATGGGGTGTAGGATATTATTTCTAAGATAATCAATAAAGTATGGAAAAGAAAAAGCATGAGGGTCTGTTTGATTTTATTTTTTATTATTTTTGGAATGACGCCGCTTTTGTTTTTTCGTTTTTCCTATTTTTCAAGTTATGAAGCAGAAATGGTAGCTTCTAGAATGAGTGAACTGCAAAATCAGTGCAATATTCTTTCCCGGCAGCTTACTAATGGAAATTATATGTTAGATCAGTTTAGTGATACTATGAATAATGCGATTGTTACACTGGCAAATTATTATAATGGCCGGATTGTAGTAGTGGATAGTAATTTAAAGATTATTAAAGATACATATGGGCTTTTAGAGCGAAAGACATTGCTTTCTGATGCTGTGATTATGGGACTTTCTGGTTCAAATAAAGCTTATTATGATAAGAGAAACGAATATATTGAGATTACATTTCCTATTACAGATGTGGTGACAAAAGAAGTGCTTGGTGTGATGGTAGCTTCTGTTACAACAGAAGATATTCGGGAACAGCATAGAGAATTATTAGAAAAGGCAGATGTTGTGCTTTTGGCGATTGCAGCGGTGATTACATTGGCAGCTTTTTTGATGGCGGATCAGTTTGTAAAACCGGTAAAGCGGATGGTATCGGCATTTGCTCGGATGGCACAGGGTCATATGGATGAAAAGCTGCAGATTGGCGGTTTTACCGAAATTGAACGTGTGGGGGAGGCAGCGGGAAAGATGCTTGCCCGGTTAAAGGCTTTGGATGAATCACGGCAGGAGTTTGTATCGAATGTATCGCATGAGTTAAAGACACCGATTACTTCAATGAAAGTGTTAGCAGATTCTTTGCTGTCACAAGAGGACGTGCCAAATGAACTGTATAAAGAGTTTATGGTAGATATTGCAGCAGAGATTGATCGGGAAAATAAGATTATTACGGATTTGCTGTCTTTAATGAAATTAGATAAAAATGCAACCGGTTTAAATATTACAAGTATCGATATGAATGAGATGCTAGAGTTGATTTTAAAGCGGCTGCGTCCGATTGCTGCAATTAGAAATATTGAGTTAGTATTAGAAAGTTTTCGTCCGGTGACAGCGGAGATTGACGAAGTAAAACTGACACTGGCAATCAGCAATTTGATAGAAAATGCAATTAAGTATAATTATGATGATGGATGGGTAAAAGTTTCGTTAAATGCCGATCATAAGTACTTTTATGTTAAGGTAATTGATTCGGGGGTTGGTATTCCAGAGGATGTACAGGATATGGTATTTGAACGGTTCTACCGGGTAGATAAGGCACGATCTCGGGAAACGGGCGGAACGGGGCTTGGGCTTTCTATTACAAAGCGAATTGTATTGATGCATAATGGGGCGATTCGTTTGTATAGCAGAGAAAAAGAGGGTACTACATTTACCGTAAGGATTCCTCTGCGTCATATCGGATAGGAGGGGAAGATGAAAAAGGTAGGAAAGGAATATTACAGACAAATCCGGCTATGGCTGGTTTTGTTTGCAATAGCTGTTATCTGTATGGGATGTCAAAAAGAGCCAGATCGGAACACATCCTCGCAGCAGAGTTATCGGATGTATTATATTCGCAGTCAGTCAAAATTGATAGCAGAGAATTTTTCTACGGAACTGACAGTAACAGAGGATTTGATAGCAGAATTTTTGGAGGCTTTGGCACAGGATTCTCCCAACAGTGTAGACAATAAACGGGTGATACCAGAGAGTACACAGATTTTAAAAACCGTCTATGATGCAGAAAAAAAGCAGCTTTCGCTGTATTTTGATTCTGGCTATATGGAACGAAAAAATAAGATTGCAGAGATTTTGTCTAGAGCGGCGATTGTTCGGACATTGGCACAGATTACAGGAGTGGATTATCTAAGTTTTTATATCAATGATCAGCCGCTGATGGATGCATCTGGGAAAATTGTCGGTACAATGAGAGCTTCGGATTTTATCGAGGATTTAGGCGGAGATGTCAATGATTATGAAAAAACCGTACTGACTTTATATTTTGCAAACAGCAAAGGGGACAAGCTGATCGAGGAACAAAGGGAGGTAGTCTATACAACTTCTACTTCCATGGCACGATTAGTAATTGAACAATTAATTGCCGGACCAAAGACAGAGGGGCTGTTTCCGGTACTGCCTTCCGATACAAAGATATTAAATATTTCACTTCAGGAAGGGGTTTGTTATGTAAATTTGGACTCTAGTTTTATGACAAGTGCAGTGGCTACGATTGAGCTGCTGCCGATTTATGCGATGGTCAATTCCCTTTCAGAATTGACAACTATCAGCAAAGTACAGATTGCAGTTAATGGAGAAACCAGCCGGAAATATCGGGAGGTCGTATCGTTGGATGTACTATTTGAAAGAAATTTAGACTTGGTAACAACATTAAAAGAAGAACAGGAAAGTGCAGAAGCAGAAAATGCCAGTAGTGGGAATCAAAAAGAAGAAACGGGGGAAATAAAATAAAAAGACCAGTGATATGGATTTTGGCGGCGTTCGTACTTGGAGAGGTATGGCAGACCGAATCAGGTCAGACTGGGATGGGAATAGGAATTTTTGGAATATTTGTATTGTGTGGGATTTTTTTTACAGAGCGGGTTTCAAAAAGCCAAAACAAAAGAGAACTATGCTTAGAGGTATGTTGTTTGTTTCTCTTTTTTGGATTTGGATTTTGGCGGATGCAGACCGAAAGTCAGGAGAGCAGAGCAGACTTATTTGCTTTTCAAAAGGAATCCGTTACAGTAGAAGGAACTCTTTATAAAGTTGAAAAAACGGCGTATTATAATCGATATTATTTAAAGGATATTGTAGTAATTTGTAACAAAGAAAAAGTAAAGTATGCTGGTGCTGTGCAGGTTTCTGTAAAGGCAGCGGCAGAAGAAAAGAAAACAGAGAATATAAAAGAAGCTCGGCTTCGAATTGGAAATCGAGTTTGTGCAAAAGGCGTGATTCAAATTCCGGATCGGGCATCTAATCCCGGCGAGTTTGACTGGTATTTCTATTATCGTGCATTGGGAATCCGATATCAGATGAAATCAGAGCAGATACAGATTTTAGAGGATCGCATAGATTGGATACGGCAGGGATTAAATAGATGGAAAGAGCAGTTAAAGACGGGATACCAAAATATTTGTACAGAGAAAGATTATGGCATTTTTTGTGCAATTTTATTAGGTGAAAAACAGGAATTAGATCAAGAAGTAAAATCTCTTTATCAAGAAAATGGAATCTCGCATATTTTGGCAATTTCTGGTTTGCATATTTCTTTGATTGGCATGGGAATTTATCATTTTTTTAGAAAGTGGTTTGGTTTTCTGCCTTCTCAGATTATATCTGGGCTGATTATGGCGGCCTATGTCTGTATGACAGGTTCAAGTGTTTCTGCTTTGCGGGCGTATGCTATGTTTCTTTTGCTGCTTACGGCGGCTTCTTTGGGACGGACATATGATATTGCGGTAGCGGCAGGCTGGACAGCCCTTTTTCTGTTGATTTATAATCCATATTTGATTTATTATGCCGGATTTTTATTGTCCTTTGGAGCGATTGTCGGAATTGGTGTGATTGGAGCGCTGCTAAATGACTATATAGGAAGCACCAATCCATTGCTAAAGGCAATGATTTCTAGTATGAGTGTGATTTGGGCAACACTTCCGATATCGGTGTATTTCTTTTTTACTTATGCGGTATGGTCGATTGCTTTGAATCTGGTGATTATACCTTGCATGACACTGGTAATGCTGTCCGGTATTGCAGGAGGATTGCTGGGAATATGGATTCCTGCAGCAGGGATGCTTAGTATTGGGATTGGACATTATATTCTTTGTTTTTATGAAGAAATTTGCAGACTGGCGGCGTATTTGCCCAAACAGCAGCTTTTAATCGGACGTCCTGCTATATGGCAGACTGGAATTTACTACGGAGTGGTATGTGTGGTCTGTCTATGGGCAAAACGGCAGCGAGAGAAGAGAAAACAAGAAGAGATGGAATCAAATGGCTGGGGGCTGGTATGGAAAAGGGTATTGTTTTTAGGAAGTATGATGTGTTTTTTGATACTGATATTGTGTTTTCGAAGAGGCGGCAGGCTGGAAGTGACTTTTTTAGATGTATCGCAAGGGGATGGAATTTTTCTTCGTCTGCCTTCCGGGGCAGTCTGTTTGATCGACGGAGGGAGTTCAGATATAAAAAAAGTAGGAGAGTATCGAATATTGCCTTTTTTACAGTCGGAGAGGATAGAATGTCTGGATTTTGTTTTTATCAGTCATGTAGATCAGGATCATATCAGCGGAGTAAAAGAGATTTTGCAAAGCGATATTTGTCGGATTGATACACTTTGTCTGCCGGATATTGATAATGCAGATTCGGCTTATTTAGGGCTTGTTCAGATGGCGGAGGAAGCGGGAAGCAGGGTAGTTTATCTAAAAAGCGGAGATCGGATTGAAAAGGATGAGCTTTTGATTCGCTGTGTACATCCGGTGGGCAGACAGGTGTGGGCGGATCGAAATTCGTACTCTATGGTTTTGTGGCTGCAGTATGGAGAAATCGATTTTCTTTTTACCGGAGATATCGGAGAGGAACAGGAAAGAGAGATAAGGAGGCTGCTGCCTCGAAAGATAGAAGTTTTAAAGGTGGCACATCATGGGTCGCAGTATTCGAGCAGTCGGGATTTTTTGGAATGGGTTTGTCCGAAGTATGCTGTGATTTCTTGCGGGGATGGGAATTCTTATGGGCATCCTCATATAGAGGCAGTAGAACGGATTTTGGAAAGTGGAACGGAGATTTTAAATACACAGGATGGGGGTGCAATTCGAATTTTTAGTGATGGAAAAAGGTTACAAATAAATCAGTTTTTAAAATAGGGGGAGGACGCCAGATGCCGGAACGGTTGGCAGACTGCTGTTCCGATCTCCAAAAAGTAAGAAGTTCTAAGGTTTCTGTCTATAGGCGCATCCAGCCGGACAGACCGGGGCGCAATTCGCCCGCAACCGATCCGTAATTGGTATACGAAACAATATTACCGGCCATAATGTACAACCTTCTCTATACACAGGCTAAACACGCCCCTTTTTTTGCACACACTGCATGGAAGCAGTATGTGCAAAAAATCTTAGGTTTTTACAGAAACCTAAGAACTTCTAACTTTTTTCCGAAGTCACTGCAGTCTGCCAACCGTTCCGGCATCTGGCTGTTTCTTGGCTTCTGAAGAATAAGGAACTGTTCAGAAGTAACTTTTAAATAGTGTGTGGGATTGTGCATAATTTATTATTTTTATGGAGTATTCTTGGTTAGTAATGGATAGTTCCTTTATAAATGCGAGAATTCCATGTTTCTTCAAATTCTTTTTCGGTTATAGAGCAGGCATAAAATTCATCTCCATATTCGTTTGAATTAAATTCTTCTATTGTTGGGATGGATACAATTTCGATTACGTCTTTGTAAAATTTAGAAATGTTTTTTTGTCTGCATAGATATCGATTGCCTGAATCGCTAATCTGTCATGTTTTAAATCTACTTTGTAAAGGATAACAACAGGTTCATCTGGAAAATCGTGTTTCCAAAATAGCTTTATATACTCTATATTGTTCATAGCATGATTCCTTTCTGGTGGTTATTGGTATTTAAGAAGAGGCAACTTTTTGTTTTTTATCGGCAGAATGAAATGATTTGATTATTGTTATTTGGCAAAAAAATGGATGTAAGGTCAGCATAAATTGGAATATAAAACAGATTTTTGGAAACGTTTGGAAATCATTTTTTTTTGTTTTTTCCAGAGTCAAGAAACAGCCAGATGCGAACCCCCTAGAC
>CAJUGZ010000216.1 GCA_910585855.1 uncultured Lachnospiraceae bacterium
CTTTGCATCTTTATCGTCCCCAAGTCACTTCTTAATTTTCCGTATCATTCTGCTGCCTTTTATTTTAATATAATTTTTTCCATTCGGCAAGTCTTTTATCTGAATTTCTTCAATAAGTTTTTGGGAGGGAGGACGCCAGATTCGAAAACGGTGAACCGCCTGCTGTTCCACGTTTCCGAAAAGTAAGAAGTTCTAAGACCTCTGCCGCCTCGTACATCCAGCCGGACAGACCGGAGCGCAATTCGCCCTCATAGCCACCAAAACGAAACAGATATCCCCAATGATGCCACCTGCCACCAAGCCATCCCGTTCCAATACGCCGGGCTAAACACGCTCCTTTTTTTTCACACCCTGCATGGAAGCAGGATGTGAAAAAAATCTTAGATTGTTGAGCAGAAGTCAAGAACTTCTAACTTTTCTCCAAAGTCACTGCAGGCGGTTCACCGTTTTCGAATCTGGCTGTTCTTGGATGGCGGAGCGAAAAGAAAGTAAACATTCATCCAAACTTTAAAAGTAGATATTCATCCAAACTTTTACAGCTATCCCATTGTAGGTTCTTTGTGAACTTTCTAAACTCTGAGTATTCGCACATTCTCCAATTTGATGCAAGCTGCCAAACTGACTTAAAAAAGCAAAATGAGAATATCGGAACTTAAATGTCAAAAAGAACCTTATAAAAGGATTTCTACCGTTATCCAACGAACAGCGAGAGGCGGTTTGCCCCTTTCCTTTGTATGCGACTTCGGAGAATGGTTAGAACGTCTGGCTTCTGTGGAAGCACCTAGAATTTTTTTCATATCCTGCTTCCATGCAGGGTATGAAAAAAAAGGGGCGTGTTTAGCCCGTATTGTGAAGAAAAGGATTATTTTACAGGTGGAAAAATCTTTCCTTACGCCAATCACGTTTTGCCTTGGAATACGGGCGAATTGCGCCCCGGTTCGAACGGGGGATGTGCTGGGATACAGAAGCCTTAGACGTTCTTGCCGTTCGGAGACCGGAGCAAGCAAAGGAAAGGGGCAAACCGCCTCTGGCGTCCGGTGAAAGCCTCCTCCTCCTCAAAAGACTTATTACAATCCAATTTTAGTTTCCCACTTCAATTCTTCCAGACAAGGTATCTTCTAAAACCTTTCCTGTCAATTTTACCCGCACAATCTGACCAATTTTCTTATCAGTTTTTTCTTGATTTTCTCCCTCTCTCTTAAACGAATCCCCTATCTTTACTGCTACCTTTATATATTCCATTGTATGTCCAATCCAATAAAAAAATCCGTCTATCTCCACAATTTCTTCTATCAGCACATCCGTTTCCTGCCCAATCCACCGTTCCCGATACCGATTGGACAATTCCTTTTCCAAACAAAGCAACTGACTGCTCCGCTTAGCCTTTACCTGCTCTGACACCTGATCCGGCATAAGTGCTGCCTTTGTCCCAAAACGCTTCGAATACTTAAAAATATGCATCTCAAAAAAAGAAACCGTTTCCAAAAATTCTTTCGTACAAAGAAACTCCTCCTCCGTTTCTCCGGGAAATCCAACAATAATATCCGTTGTAATCGCAGGATCTCTATAATATCTTCTTAAAAGAGTACACTTCTCAAGATATTCCTCCGTACTATAAAACCGATGCATCCGCTTTAACACCGAATCGCATCCGCTCTGCAAAGAAAGATGAAAATGCGGACAAACCTTTGGAAGCCCAGCAATCGTTTCCACAAATTCCTCCGTTATAATACGAGGCTCTAAAGACCCTAAACGAATCCTCTCTATCTTCGGTATTTTGTGAAGCCCACAAATCACCGAAAGCAATGTTTCCTTCCCCTCTTTTTGATCTACCCCATAAGAAGACAGATGTATCCCAGTCAGCACAATTTCCTTATACCCCTGCTCTGCCAAAGCAGACGCCTCCTCCAATATAGAATCTAACTCCCTGCTTCTGACCCGCCCCCTAACATAAGGAATCATACAATACGTACAAAACTGATTACACCCATCTTGAATCTTAAGAATTGCACGAGTATGATTTTCCAAACGAGCAATCGGCATATCCTCATACTCCTTTGTATCATTAATGGCAATCACCGTTTCCATTATCTTCCGCTCCCGCTTAAAATCCTCTATTATCCGAACAATATCCTTTTTCTTATTATTCCCAACTATCAAATCAATTGCCGCATCTGCCTCACATTCTTCCTTTGATGCCTGTACATAACACCCTACCGCCACAACAATCGCCTGCGGATTCTGTTTTTTCGCCCGATGAAGCATCTGTCTGGATTTCCGATCCGCAATATTTGTTACAGTACAAGTATTCACAATATAAATATCCGCTTCTTCTCCAAACGGCACAATACAATAACCGGCTTCTTCCAAACGCTGCTGCATCGCTTCTGTTTCATATGCATTTACTTTACATCCTAAATTATGCAATGCCACCCGTTCCACTAATAACTCCCTCCTATTCCATAAATAAAAATTTCATTTTAAGGCACTAAAACACAGCCATACAATACCTAAGTGACGACGGGAAATGATGACCCTGCGTAGACCATCCTTTCCGTTTGGACTGTACATCTCCACCAGAAAATAAAAAAAACATAAAAAGTTACTAGAATCTCAAATTGTTTCCTGTTTATTTCGATTTTATATTGACTTTTTTCCCTCAAACCTTTACTATAATTGTGTATTGAAACAGATCACATACTTAATGAATCAATAAGGAGGGTATTTCCAATGAAAACGGTTAAAATTTCTTTAAATTCTATCGACAAGGTAAAAGCCTTTGTAAACGATATCACAAAGTTTGACGCTGACTTTGACTTAGTATCTGGAAGATATGTAATCGATGCAAAATCTATTATGGGAATCTTCAGCTTAGATCTTTCCAAACCAATCGATTTAAACATTCATACAGAAGGTGATGCAGAAGAAATCTTAAATATATTAGCACCTTACCTGATTTAATTTCCAGACAGAAAATCTTTATCCTTCAGCTTGAGTTTTTGGCTCAAGCTGATTTTTTATGCACACTAATACAAAGGAACTATACACAGCCGAAAGCCGAATGGTGTTCTATGCAGGGTCATATTTCCCGTCGGCACTTGGGTGCTGTATTTTAGCACCCTAGTGTCCGCTACGAGGAAATTCTAAGCGCAAGCGAGCCCGGAATAGAATTCCATTCGGCTTTCAGCGTCCTCCCTCGATCAAGTATACTTACAAACTACAATTTCCCTGTCAGAAACAGCCCTCTCTACCATCTCCTCCATTTTTTCCTTAAGTTTTTCTTCACTTTTTTGAATTACTTTTAAGCTTGGCTTTGTCACCGGATGTTTTGCTACAAAAATCGTACAACAATCCTCAAACGGCTGAATGGATGTTTCATATGTGTTAATTTTTAAAGCAAGATCAATAATCTCTAATTTATCAAATCCGATTACCGGACGAAATACTGGCATTGTACATACTTCATTGGTAGCATAAAGACTTTGCATTGTCTGGCTGGCAACCTGTCCAATACTCTCTCCTGTAATCAATCCTAACGCACCGCTTTCTCTTGCAATCTGTTCTGCAATTCTCATCATATACCGCCGCATAATAATGGTCAGTTCCTCATGCGGACATTGATCATAAATATAAAGCTGAATATCGGTAAAATTTATAATATGCAATTTTATTGGTCCTGCATATTTTGCAACCAGTGACGCCAAATCAATTACTTTTTGTTTCGCACGTTCCGAGGTATAAGGCGGTGCATGAAAATAAACGGCTTCAATCTGAACTCCTCTTTTTGCAATCATCCATCCGGCAACCGGACTGTCTATTCCGCCGGAAAGCAAAAGCATTGCCTTTCCGTTTGTTCCAACCGGCATACCACCGCTGCCTGAAATGATCTGTGAATAAATATGAATTTTCTTGCGCACTTCAATAAAAATATTGATCTGTGGATGATGCACATCTACCCGCATCTTTGGAAATGCATCCAAAATCCTTGCGCCAATTTCACTGTTTATGGTCATAGAATCCATTGGAAAATTCTTTCTTGCTCTTCTGGCATGTACTTTAAATGTCTGCTGCGAATCAGGATAAACCTGCTTAATATAAGCAATTACCTGTTCTGCCAAATCTTCAAATCCTCTGTCTTCTATCTGTACAACCGGGCAAATTCCTACAATTCCAAATACCCTCTTTAATGCAGTAATGGTTTCTTCATAGTCATACTCTCCCTCTGCTTCTACATAAATCCGCCCCTGCTCTTTTGATACCGTAAACTTTCCCTCTGCCTCTCTTAAGGCAAATTGAATCTGCCGTACCAAAGCATCTTCAAACAGATAGCGGTTTCTTCCTTTAATTCCGATTTCTCCATATTTAATTAAAAATGCTTTAAATAACATAAACGCTCCCAACCTTTTTATTTTTTCATTTCTTTTTCTATTTTCTGGCATATCTTCTAAGTACTACAAGCAGTTCCTGCAAAACCGAAAGGCAATAGTCGATTTCCTCTTCTGTTGTAAAAACAGAAAAGCTAAAACGCAGCGTAGAATCCAAATACTCTTTTGCTGCTTTTATTCCTTTTAAGGTTATACTTTCTGCTGTCTTATTAGAAGAACATGCCGAACCTGCTGATACAAAAATTCCCTTTTCTTCCAGTGCATGAAGCAGCACCTCACTTCTTACTCCTAAAAATCCCACACTTACAATATGCGGCGCACTGCATCGCTCAGAAAATCCATGAATATACGTACCCTCTATTTTTTCTATTCCTTTTACAAATCGTTCTTTTAATTGATAGAGTCGTTCTATCTTTTGTTCAAAATTCTGATAGGCTTCTTTTGCTGCCTGTCCAAGTCCTGCAATCGCTGCTACATTTTCTGTCCCGGAACGGATTCCCTTCTGCTGCCCGCCTCCTAGTAAAATAGGACGAATCTTTACTCCTGAGCGAATATATAAAAATCCACTTCCCTTTGGACCATGAATTTTATGCCCGCTTACCGACAATAAATCAATTCCGATCCGTTTCGGATAAATCCGATACTTTCCAAAAGCCTGTATCGCATCTACATGAAATAAAATTTTTGGATTTTTCTGTTTTATTCTATTTGCAATCTCCTCGATTGGTTCAACCGTTCCAATCTCATTATTGACATACATAATCGAAACTAAAATCGTATCTTCTCTTATTGCCTCTGTTAGCATTTTCAGATCAACCATCCCATTTTTATCTACGGAAAGATACGTAACACAAAATCCATTTTCCTCTAAATATTTCATTACATTTCTTACAGAAGGATGTTCAATGCAGCTTGTAATCAAATGTTTTCCTGCCCGCTGATTTGCCAATGCCGCTCCAATCAAAGCCAAATTGTTAGATTCTGTTCCGCCGGATGTAAATATAATTTCCTTTTCCTCTGCCTTTAATAATTTTGCTATAATATTTCTTGCATCCTTTATATAGTTTTCTGCATCCATTCCCTTCTGATGCATAGAAGAAGGATTTCCATAATCTGAAACAAATGTTTCTACCATAAGATCTTTTACGGAATCCAATACTTTTGTCGTTGCCGAATTATCCAAATACACATCCATTTCTGTCAACCTTTCTTAATTTGACTTTTATCTTATTTTTCCAAAGAAAACATCATCACTCCTAAAACCACCATTCCCGCCGTTTCCGTTCGAAGAATCCGCCTTCCTAAACTAACTGCTTCTATACCGCTTTCTATCGCCATTGCCACTTCTTCTTTTTCAAATCCCCCTTCCGGTCCAATCAGCACACCAACCCGGCTGTTCTGCTGTATCCCTTCCACCAGCTCTTTTGTCCGCTCTACCCCTTTCTCTGCACACTCATAGGGAATCATTTTACACTCAAATTCCTTTATAAAATAACAGACCTCTTCTAAATCCATAACAGGCAGAACTTTTGGTATAACCGTTCTTCCCGACTGCTTTGCTGCACTCTCGGCAATACTGTTCCACCGCTTTAATCTGCTCTGTTCCTTTTTCTCATCTAACTTTACCACTACCCGATTTGTCTGCATCGGCACAATCGCATATACGCCAAGTTCCACTGCCTTTTGGATAATAAACTCCATTTTATCTCCCTTTGGTATCCCCTGAAAAAGATAAATCTGTGCCGGAAGTTCAGCAAAGGATTCCTCTACCGACAAAATCTCTGTTTCAATTCGATCCGATTCTATTTTCATAATCCGGCAAAGCCTTACCCGATTCGAACCGTCACTAATCTGAATCTGTTCTCCTACTCTCATCCGAAGTACATTTCGTATATGATTGACATCTGTACCCTGAATCCAAACCCGATCCTCTTCTACCTGACTGCGATCTACAAAAAAATGCTGCATTTTTCTTATCCTTCCTTTTGACTTTTACTCTTTCCGTCTGGCTGTGATAGAAACCCATTCCCCCTGAAACGTAGTTTCTACCCGTTCAAACTCTGGGTTTCGATCCAAAGCTTCTTCCACCGCCTCCCGCTTACTATCCAAAATACCAGAAGTAATAAAATATCCGCCTTTTTTCATATGTTTTGCAATCCCCTTCTGCAAAAGTAAAATAATATCCGCCAAAATATTAGCTACTACAATATCATATTTTTCAAATCCAATCTCACTTTGCAGCTTTTCATCCTCAATAATATTTCCAATCCGAACCATAAACTGCTCAGCAGAAATCTTATTTGCCTGCATATTTTCTCTGGCGGCTGTAATCGCATTGGGATCTAAATCTGTACCCACTGCATGACCCGCTCCCAATTTCAATCCCACAATCGAAAGGATTCCGCTTCCTGTCCCCACATCTAAAAGTTCTGCTCCCCGAAAAATATACTTTTTTAACTGCAGAATACAAAGCTGTGTTGTTTCATGCATACCCGTTCCAAATGCCGTACCGGGATCAATCTGAATCAGCAGCTTTCCTTGATCTTTCTTTGGAATTTCTTCCCAAGTCGGCTTAATCAAAATATCCCCTACCGTAAAAGGCTTAAAATACTGTTTCCAATTATTGATCCAATCTTTATCCTCTGTTTCAGATTCTAAAATTGTCCCCTCACCAACCTCTACAAAATCCCGCAGTTCCTCCAAACCATTTCTGACCCTTTCTAACAATGCAGAACCTTCTGTCTGAGGTTCTAAATAAAAATGAATTTTTGCAAGCCCCTTATCTGCCGGAAGTTCCGGTAAAATATCTACAAACATCGCCATAGTATCCTGCTTTGAAAGAGGAACATTATCTTCAATCTCAATCCCTTCTATCCCCAGTTCCAACAACATATCACTAATCAAATCTTCCGCTGCCGTAGTTGTATTAATCGTAAATTTATTCCATTTCATAATAATTCGCCTCCTATCAGCCACACCCTGTCTAGCTTAGATCGTCTAATTTCTTATCTTACCATAAACTCCCTTCTAACAGCAAGTCTTTTTCTATTTATCTTCAACAAGTCTTTTGGAATTGAAGAATGGAGGGAGGATGCCAAGAGGACGCCAGATTTGAAAACGGTGGGCAGCCTGCTGTTCCGGTTTCCAAAAAGCAAGAAGTTCTAAGACTTCTGCCTTTTCCTTCATCCAACCAGACAGACCGGGGCGCAATTCGCCCTCATAACAACCGAAACGAAACGG
>CAJUGZ010000217.1 GCA_910585855.1 uncultured Lachnospiraceae bacterium
GAGAGCATCTGCCTTACAAGCAGAGGGTCATAGGTTCGAGCCCTATAGGTCCCATGATGCCGGCGTGGCGGAACTGGCAGACGCGCAGGACTTAAAATCCTGTTGTGGCAACACAGTACCGGTTCGATTCCGGTCGCCGGCATTTTGTAAAAGCAAGTTGTTTTTGCAGGATTTTATAGTTTTATGCGTGCGTAGCTCAGTTGGATAGAGCGTCTGGCTACGGACCAGAAGGTCGTGGGTTCGAATCCTGTCGCACGCAGTATGGAAAAGTATTACCTAACTAGAGTTTTAGTTAGGTTTTTTTGTACTTTGGAGGGTTATTAAATGACAAAAAAAGAATTTTTGGAACAGCTAGAGGAGGCTTTAGCGGGTGAAGTACCAAATTCTATAGTTTATGATAATAAACAATATTATTCAAAGTATATTGATGCTGAATTGTGGAAAGGCAGAACAGAAGAAGAAATTTTTGAAGAGTTGGGAAATCCACGTCTTTTGGCTAAAACAATTATTGATATGCAAGGCGGAGGTTTTTTTTCCGGTCCTCAAAATACTGCATATGAAAACTATAGAACAGTAGAAAACGGGCAGGAAGAAGATGAGGGGATGGAGCGACCGTTTTATAGAAACAGTCGTTTTGCAGGAATGTTTGCAGGGATAATAGGCGTTTTATTTATTTTTCTTGCGGTAAGATTAATTTCTGGAATTACGGCTTTTGCAATACGTTATGCATGGCCTGTTTTATTGATTTTTCTTATTTGGATGATAGGAAAACACTATTTAAAAAAATAAAATGAATAAAATAAGAAAAGCGAGAGATACTAGTTCTTGTAACTAATCAATATCTTTTTTAGGAGGTTATTATCATGGCAAACAAGAATAGTACTCAGGAACAAAATAAGTCACAGAACACAACATCACAGAATGGATATAATAATTCTAATCAGAATAATTCCAGCCAAAACAATTCCAGTCAGAACAGCTATAACTCTTCTTCCAGCAATGAATCTGGAAGCAGCTCTCAAAACAAATCTCAGAATAAGTCACAGAACAGCTCAAAAAACTGTGATAGATAAGATGGTAGAGATTTGAAGATTTCGACATATTGCGGAATGTTCAACAAGGAGCAAAGAAAAACGCAGGACTGCATGGGAAGATGCAATTCTGCGTTTTTTATGTGTATGGAAGGGGGGACGCCGAAAGCCAAATGGAGCTCTATTCCGGGCCCGCTTGCGCTTAGCATTTCCTCGTAGCGGACACTAAGACGCTAAACTACAGCGTCTAAGTGCCGACGGGAAATGATGACCCTGCATAGAGTTCCATTTGGCTTTCGGCTGTGTATTTCAAACCGGGAAAATAGCAGAATGTTTGTTGTAGTACTGTCGGTAGAAAATGCTACTCTTTTATAGAATTTTATTTTAAAAGTCATAGCAGTATCTATAACGAAGAAATAAAATTTCCAAATAAAATAGTATATATTGCGTAAAAACATCAACTTTTATTTATGGTGGTGTCACGAGTCACAGGATATGGCTGTTTAGTTAGAGAATTGTGTTATTGTAAAGATTATAATAGTAGATAACAATAAAGGAAATTTTTTGATGTATATTTCACCGGAGAAAGGTTAAGTGAATATAGTAATAGTGGGGAAGAGGAATGTTTGGGGCAAAACTGCCGGAGGTGGAAGAGATGAGGGCGATTACGATTATAGAGGCAAATAATCGGGATACAGAGGAGAAAAATATTGTTTTGGATATACGACCAACAGAATATTATGAGGGTTATCATATACCAGAGGCAGTGAATATTCCATATGATAAGATAGAAGAGGGAAACTATTATTTGCCAGATGAATATAAGTATTTGATCTATTGTGAGCATGGAACACAGAGTATGACTGCCGGACGAATATTAGAAGCGGATCAATTTCAGGTAATGCCTGTAATTGGTGGTATGACGGCTTATTATGGCTGGATGGAGAAACAAGCAGACGGAGAAAATTAGAAGCGATTGGACAGAAGAGGATAACAGATGGACATAAAAATGTGTCCATCTGGATTTTAGAGAAAGAGGAGGAAATAGAGTGAAGTATTTATTTGCATCGGATATACATGGTTCGGCGTATTATTGTCAGAAACTTATGGATTGTTATCAGGAAAGCGGGGCGGACAAGCTGATTTTATTGGGGGATCTGCTTTATCATGGACCACGCAATGATCTTCCGAAGGAATATAATCCAAAACGGGTAATTGCGCTTTTGAATGAGAAAAAGGAGGAAATATTAGCGGTAAGAGGAAACTGTGATGGAGAAGTGGATCAGATGGTATTGGAATTTCCGATTCTTTCGGATTATTCTTTGTTGTATGAGGGAAAAACAGAATTTTTTCTGACACATGGACATCATTTTTCACCGGAAAATTTGCCGCCTTGTCGGATAGGAAGTGTATTTGTTTATGGTCATACTCATATTTGGCGTGCAGAAAGGCGGGATGGAATAATATTGTTGAATCCGGGATCTGTATCGATTCCAAAGAATGGAAATCCTCCGACGTTTGCCATTTATGAACAGGGTATGATTTTTATACAGGATTTTGAGGGAGAAAGGCTGGCACAAATTCAGGTTTTGTAAAGAGTGTCAGAGAGTGAGATTGGATAAGAGAAAAGGAGAGTAAAATGAGCCGAAGATTTGAGCTGATTGCACCGTGTCACTTTGGGCTGGAGGTTGTATTAAAAAAAGAGATATATGATTTGGGATATGAGATTATACAGGTAGAGGACGGAAAAGTTACATTTGAAGGAGATGAAGAGGCGATTTGTCGGTCAAATTTGTTTCTTCGTACAGCGGAACGTGTGCTGCTGAAGGTGGGAGAATTTAAGGCGGAAACATTTGATGAGCTGTTTGAGGGGACAAAGGTGCTGCCTTGGGAGGCTTATATTCCAGAAAACGGGAAGTTTTGGGTAGCAAAGGCTACTTCTATAAAGAGTAAGCTGTTTAGCCCTTCTGATATTCAGTCTATTATGAAAAAGGCAATGGTGGAAAGGATGAAGCAGCAGTATCACTGCAGTTGGTTTTCGGAGGAGGGAAGTTTTTATCCGGTGCGGGTTACGATTAAAAAAGATATGGTAACAGTTGGATTGGATACCTCTGGTGATTCGCTGCATAAGAGAGGATATCGCCTTTCTACTGGAAAAGCACCAATTACGGAAACATTGGCAGCGGCATTGATTTTGCTGACTCCTTGGAATCGAGATCGGATTTTGGTTGATCCGTTTTGCGGTTCTGGAACATTTGCAATTGAGGCGGCTCTGATAGGGATGCAGATTGCGCCGGGACTCAATCGCTCTTTTTTGGCTTCTCATTGGGAAAATTTAATTGAGGCAAGGGAGTGGAAGGAGGTTTTTGAAGAGGCAAGGGATTTGGTAGAAAAAGATGGAAAGATGGAGATACAGGGGTATGATATAGATAGAGAGATGGTTCGTACAGCAAGAGAAAATGCAAAACGGGCAGGGGTTGCAGAACAGATTCATTTTCAGCAAAGACCAGTAAGCGAATTAAGTCATTCCAAAAAGTATGGTTTTATTATTACCAATCCTCCCTATGGGGAGAGAATGGGTACAAAGGAGAGTATTCAAGAGGTCTATGCAGAGTTTGGAAGACAGTTTCGGCTATTGGACTCTTGGTCTGCTTATATGATTACTGCATCCGAGGAGGCAGAACGGTATTTTGGCAGAAAAGCAGATAAAAACAGAAAGATTTATAATGGTATGATGCGGACGTATTTTTATCAGTTTTTAGGACCGAAACCGCCACGGGCGAAGAAGGATATGGAGATTGGATAATATGAAGCATAGCAAATTTTTTATCTTTTCGATTTTTGTACTGGTAGTAACGTTGTTGATAGAAATGCAGGATTTTGTTTATTCAAGAAGTGTGGAAAAGGAGATTTTGATAGAGAAACAGAGTGATCTTTGGAATGGATTGATTGCAGAGAGTGTAAATCAAAAGACAATTTATATTTCAGTGGATGGACAGTATTTAGATCTGGAACGGGGAGAGGTTTATATGGATGAAAATTTGAATCTGATGGTTCCGGCAGCATTTTTAAGTAAGTATTTTAACTGCAGTGCAAGACTTTATGATGGAAAAAAGCTATTGATTCAGCAAAATACAACTACCATTCAGATGAATTTAGGGGAAATGGTGATGTCGGTAAATGAAAAGAAAAGGGAATTGGATTCTCCGGCAACTGTAATAGGAGATCAGATTTATTTTCCTGTAGGAACTTTGCAGGAGGTATTAAACGGGCAGTATACTTGGAATATGGGTTTAAACAGTGCAGAAATTATTCAGACTTCCGAATCCAAAAAACTGCCGGAACAGTATGATTATCGGTTATTAGAGCGTGCGCCTGGGATAAAGGATCAGGGGAAATATGGAACATGCTGGGCATTTGCTTCTTTGACGGCATTGGAATCTGCGCTGCTGCCAGAAAGAGAGTATGATTTTTCAGAGGATCATATGAGCAGACAGAACAGTTTTGCAGTAGAGATTAATGACGGCGGAGAGTATACTATGGCGATGGCTTATTTGGCAAGCTGGCAGGGACCAGTTTTAGAGGAGGAAGACCCTTATGGAGATGGTATTTCACCAGATGGATTGGAAGCCGCTTGTCATGTGCAGGAAGTGCAGATCATTGCGGCAAAGGATTTTGAAACAATAAAGGAAATGGTTTTTAAGTATGGAGGAGTGCAGACTTCACTTTATACCTCTTTGATTAATTCACAGAGTCGTTCGGAGTATTATAATCCAGAAACCTATGCATATTGTTATATCGGGACAGAGAAACCAAATCATGATGTAGTAATTATTGGATGGGATGATAATTATTCCAAAGAAAATTTTACAGTTGATTTGGAGGCGGACGGGGCGTTTATCTGTAGGAATAGCTGGGGCAGTGAGTTTGGAAATAACGGAACATTTTATGTTTCCTATTATGATTCCAATATTGGAACACATAATGTAGTATTTTCAGGAGTGGAAGAGGCAGGAAATTATGATAGGATTTATCAGTCGGATTACTGTGGTTGGGTGGGACAATTAGGTTATGGCAATGAAAAGGGATATTTTTCCAATGTTTATACTGCGCAGGAAGAGGAAGTACTGTCGGCAGTAGGATTTTATGCAACAGGGAAAAATACAGAGTATGAGGTTTTTGTAGTGCATGATTTTAAGGGAACAGAATCTTTTGCAGAGAAAATCGCAGTAAAAGAGGGAAAAGTGAAAAATGCAGGATATTATACAGTAGAACTAAAAGAAGGGATTGCACTAAAGAAAGGGGAACGGTTTGCAGTTGTAGTAAAGATTCGAACCCCCGGTTCTGAGCGACCGATTGCGATTGAGTATGCAGCAGATGAAGCGACAAAAACAGTAGATATTTCAGATGGAGAAGGATATATTAGTCTGTATGGAAAATCATGGGATAATACAGAAAGTACACAAGGATGCAATATCTGTCTGAAGGCATTTACCAAGACGAATTGAAAAAAAATAGAAAATCTAGAAGAAAACATAGAAAAATTAATGCAGGTGTGGTAGAATAAAAAAAGTGAGAGATTCGATTTTCAATGGGAAAGTTACAGATGAGAGGAGTCTGTAACTTTTTCTTTATCAGATAGTTTTGAAAAATAAAAAAGTCGGATGAAAAGGAGTAATAAATCTGATGTCAACTACCCATCCCCTAAAGGGAATGGGCTTGTAACTGCCCAGTCGTAGTAACGGCTTACGCCTCCGACCTTTAAACCTCGATAAGTATTACTACTTAAAGTAGCGTTACATCACAGGATGGTTGACAACACCCTTTACAACAAAGATATACTCTGCTGTAACTGCATCTGGTACTGAAACTTCCCATGCCATGCAGTTGGTTTTTATACGTTTCAGATTTTACATTCACAACGATTGGTGTGAAAAACCTCTTATTTTAACTTTTCAAAGTACAAAGAGTGCCTTCAGAGCCATTGCTACCAACGGTTTTCTCTATGTATAGATTGTAGCATAAAATAATGTTTTTTGCAAGAATTTATGAGGCTCTTCCCACCGCCTAAAGGCAGTGGGTTTCCGCCTACGACAACAGAAAGGAATTTATTTATGAAAAGGGTAATATTTGCAACTGCAAATGAAGGAAAGATGAAAGAGATTCGTCTGCTGTTGGCAGATTTGGAGGTGGAGGTACTTTCATTAAAGGAGGCAGGGATTTTTGTTTCTATTACAGAGGACGGAAAAACTTTTGAAGAAAATGCATTGATTAAAGTAAAAACAGTAGGAAAAGAAGCACCCGAGGCAATTATATTGGCGGATGATTCTGGGTTAGAGGTAGATTATCTAAATCGGGAGCCGGGAGTTTATTCTGCACGTTATATGGGAGAAGATACTCCTTATTCCGTAAAAAATCAGGCGATTATTGATCGGCTTTCGGATGCTGTTAATGAAGAGCGCAGTGCACGTTTTGTCTGTGTAATTGCGGCACTTTTGCCGGATGGACAGACTTTTACAACTCGTGCTACGATTGAGGGGCAAA
Source organism: uncultured Lachnospiraceae bacterium (assembly GCA_910585855.1). Taxonomy (GTDB): domain Bacteria; phylum Bacillota; class Clostridia; order Lachnospirales; family Lachnospiraceae; genus MGBC114844. The sequence goes on from CAJUGZ010000217.1 coordinate 6,576, forward strand.
TCGGCTATCAAGAGGAAGGAGAGAATGGATTTGGTTATGATCCAATTTTATATCTTCCAGAATATCATACAACTACAGCAGGACTCTCTATGGAGGAGAAGAATCGTATCAGTCATAGAGGAAAGGCTTTGCGGCAGATGAAAGAGTTACTGATAGATAAAGGAGTGATATAAATGAAAATATTAATTGTAAGCGATACCCATAGAAGACATAAAAATTTGGAGCGTGTAATTCAAAAGAGCGGGCATTTGGATTTGGTAATTCATCTTGGAGATGCAGAAGGAGAGGAAGAAGAGATTGCGTCAATAGTAGGATGTCCTTTAGAGATTATCGCAGGAAATAATGATTTTTTTTCTCGGCTGGATAAAGAAAAGGAATTGCGGATCGGAAAGTATAAAATTTTGCTGACACATGGACATTACTATTATGTAACAGTCGGAACAGAACAGCTTATTGCAGATGCACGAGCTCGTGGAATGGATATTGTGATGTTTGGACATACGCACAGACCCTGTATTGAGCAGGAAAACGGAATTACTGCTTTAAATCCCGGAAGTATTTCTTTTCCACGGCAGGAGGGGAGGAAACCTTCTTATATTTTGATGGAAATTGATCGGGAGGGGGAAGCTCACTATACAATCAATTATTTAAAATAAGAAATAAAAGGGATGGCTGGAAGCAGGACGGAGAAAAAGGCTGTTCTGCTATTCGGATTACCTTGAAATAGAAAAAATTTTAAGAAAATTCCAGAAAATAAAAAAAAGTGTTGACATTTTATTGCGGCTATACTATAATGAATCTTGCGTTGGGAAATGTGAAGTAGTGATAAAGCAGTACAACGGGGTGTGGCTCAGTTTGGCTAGAGTGCTTGATTTGGGATCAAGAGGTCGCAGGTTCGAATCCTGTCACCCCGATGGAGAGAGTATATAACAGTTTCATATTTTATGCGGGTGTAGTTCAATGGTAGAACACTAGCCTTCCAAGCTAGATACGTGGG
>CAJUGZ010000218.1:0-3045 GCA_910585855.1 uncultured Lachnospiraceae bacterium
TGTCCGGCTGGATCAAAGAAAAGGCAGAAGTCTTAGAACTTCTTGCTTTTTGGAAGCCGGAACAGCAGGCTGCCCACCGTTTTCGAATCTGGCGTCCTCCCTCCAACGTATTGAAGCAGGATCAAATAATCCTTGTTCTTACTTCTATCCCATGTTATACTAATAGAGAAAGAGTAAAAGAAGTTGCAGAAAGGGACAGAAGAGATGAGGTTATTGATTAAGCAGCGGGTATTTTCTTGGACAGATACTTATGATGTCTATAATGGAAATGGGGAAAGCAAATATTTTGTAAAGGCAGAGTTTTTTTCGATTGGACATAAGATCCATATTTATAATACCATGCAGAGAGAAATCGGGATGATACAAGAAAAAGTACTTACTTTTCTGCCTAAGTTTGAGGTAATAATTGGCGGAAGAATCGTAGGACAGATAGAAAAGCAGGTTGCGTTTTTTAAGCCAAGATATAAGATTGATTATAATAACTGGACTGTAGAAGGAAATTTTTGGGGTTGGGACTATGATGTAGTAAGCGGGAACAAGACGATCGTACATATTTCAAAAGAACTTTTGCATTGGGGAGATACTTATATATTGGATATCCAAGAGCCTGAAGACGAGATTTCCGCTTTGCTTTTAGTGATTGCAATTGATGCGGCAAATTGTAGTAATAGTTAGAATCTGTAAAAAATAAAGCAGAAAGGATAGTGAAAGAGTGGAGAGAGGAATAGAAAAAGAAAAACTGGCAAAGGCAGTTAAGATAGCCGCTGCCTGTATGCTGGCAATTTTAATTGCAAATTTATTTCAATTAAAATATTATACAACAGCAGGAATTATTACGATTTTAACGATTCAGGATACAAAAAAACAGACATTGCAGACAGCAATTCGGCGGGCATTATCTTATCTTAGTTCGGTTTGTATGGCAGCCGTGCTTTTTTCACTATTAGGATACAGTCTTTGGGCTTATGGGATTTATATTTTTATTTTTATCTTTTTATGTGTTATGTTTTGGCCGGAGTCAATGACAGTGGCTTCTGTATTGGTTTCTCATTTTTTAATTGAACAGTCTATGAGTACACAGTGGCTCTATAATGAAACGATGCTGTTTTTGATTGGAACAACACTTGGAATATTGGTAAATATGCTGCTTTTAAAACAGAGAGATCAAGAATTGGCAAATTTAATTAATATTGCAGATAATGAAATGAAAAAGATTTTGGGGCATATGGCGGTAAAACTTGGAGATGAGGACAGCAATGAATATGCAAATACTTGTTTTGGTTGTTTAAATAAAAAATTAGAAGCGGCTAGAAATTGTGCAGCTCGCAATTTTAATAATTCGGTATTTGGAACTTCTACATTTGAATTGGATTATGTGGAAATGAGGCAGAAGCAGAGTATGGAACTGGAAGATATTTATCGAAGTGTTGGAATGATTGAAATGCTTCCAAAACAGGCAGCTTTTGTAGCAGAATATATGGGAAGAATTTCAAAAGAATATCATCGGGATAATGATGTACAGGGGCTTTTGGATGGATTAAAACAGATATTAAAAGGAATGGAAAAAGAGGAGATGCCAAAAAGCAGAGAAGAGTTTGAGGCAAGAGCTGTTTTATTTTATATTTTAAAGCAATTAGAAGAATTTTTAAAATTGAAAAATGAGTTTGTACGGCAGCATCAGGTAAAAAATATGGCAGGGGACGCTAGATTCTAGAATAGTTGGCAGTTGTTTTTGTTTATACTTGATTCGGCGGAGTGGGCAGAGTAATCCACCCTGCCGAATTTTGATGTCCGGGTTTGAAAAAGAAAATTTAATTATGTTGAAAAAGTGCTTTACAAACTTTTTTATAGAGGGTATACTATAGTTATCTTATTTATCGTTATCAATTCTTAGCTACTGCAAAAGCAGTTCGGCTTAAAATCAATGGTTGAATTTTAAATTTTATATGGGAAAAGGAGAATAGATACGAATACAAAATTTATCGGTGTAGCTGGAATAGGAGGAGCAGATTTTTTGATCTATCTTTCGGAACTTCTTGTTGGCTCTGGCAAACAGGTTGCTGTATTGGATGATTCATTGGAGAAAGATATTTTTGCGCTGCTTCCATTTCAGGAAAGGGAAATAAGCTGTACTTATCATGGAGTAGAATATTATAGAGATACAATGGAAAGTACTTGGGATGGGTTTGATTTTGTTTTTTTTCTTGTCGGGTTGGAAGGGAGTATGCCTTTATCTGATTATCCGGCACAGGTCTGGTATGTTTTTCTTACGGCAGATCGAAAGGGATTGGAAAAAACGATTTCTATTTTTGATTTTGAGGGGCAGAGAATACCTGTATTTCTTTTTATTCGGGATTTTTGTGATTATAAGATTACGGCAGCATATATTCGTGGACTCTGGAGAGAGGCAAGAGGGGCAGTTTCGGGATGGTATGAGATTCCGTTTGATATGATTGATTATGAATATGCCATTCGGATGCAATACGAACCAGTAAATGAATATAAGCAGCTTTCAAAGGAATTGAGAGAGGTACTTCTTATAGTTGCGGCTAAATTGACCGGACTTACAAAAAAGGAACAAGAGATAATTTATAAAAAATTGAAAAGGGGAAAAAAACGATGCAGATAGTATTTTGGGGAGCGCAGCCTTGGCAGTCTGGGGTAGTGGGAAATATGATTGGAACGGCTTTTATGATGACGGAACTTTGCGGAAAACGTTCACTTATGATGCAGACACGGCTTTCCTGTCCTGATTTGGACTATGCTTTATTTCCAGACTGCGGAGGGAATCATATCCGGGAGGAAGGGAGATATTTTCAGGAGGTTGGACTGGATGCGGTATTAAATGATGCTATTTTAAAATTTCAGCAAAAAGAGCGTTTTCCTAGACATGTACTGGAAGTAAAAAGGGATCGGATTTATTATCTTCCGGGAACTTATAAGAATAATCGGGAAGTATTTGAACACCATTTTTTTCATCATTTGGAGTCTGTATTGGAGGCAGCGGAATATTTTGGTGAGAATTTATTTTTGGATTGTAGTGGG
>CAJUGZ010000218.1:3055-7569 GCA_910585855.1 uncultured Lachnospiraceae bacterium
GGCGAGAGTGGTGCAGTCTGTGAACGGATAATGGAGTTAGTTGATGTAATAGTGATCAATGTTCCGCAAAATCCGCATCAGATTGAAAAACTTCCAAATTTGATTTTGGGAAAAGAAGAAAAGTTAATCTATTTAATCGGACAACATAATGAAAATTCAAAGTATCATATCAACAATATTCGAAGAAGATACCATATTCCAAAAGAACAGATTGCAGCAATTCCTTATAATATAGAGTTTGATGATGCATTGTCAGAGGGGAAGAGTGTGCGTTTTTTAGAGCAGAATAAGGCTGCAAAAAAGAAGGATTTTAATTATGAGCTGATACAGGAATTAAAGAAGGCAACGGAATTGATTAAAAAGAAGGCTGAGCAGAAAAAGGCTGATATATAGGGTGAGAACAGAGAGAATTGGTTAGAAAGAGGGGAGAAGAGGTGCAGGAAGAGAAGCGATCCTATGAGGAAGGACTTGTTGCGCTTGCGGAACGGGTGGAAGAGAAAATCCGAAGACTTTTAGGGGATTCGTTGGAAGAAAGTCTTTTTACGCAAAAGGAAAAGCAGCAGAGAATGGTATTGAAGGCGGAACTAAGAAATCATCTTTATCAGAGCGGGACAGGCAATCAAAAGGCGAAGATTCAGGTAAAGGAGATGATTCGTGATATTTTAACGGAGGAGGAAAAGGTGACTAAAGAACGGATGGATCGTTTTTTTCCTTTTTATACTCCAAGTGAATTATCTGCAATGCATCAATTTCAGCTTTTGCTTTTTAAAGAGGAACAGACAGAAGGGGCGGACGGATTTTCGGTTTTGCTGCAAAAGACGGGATGGGCAGCAGAGGAAAATCGGATTAGCTGTGAGGAAGTGAGAGGAATTTATCTTTCTTGGCTTCCCAGATTTGATTTTTTAGAGAAATTGGAGTTTTTAACGCAGTTGGTCTACAGTATGCTCTATGGGCTTGGAAGTGTGGATAGTCTGCTGGAACAGCATGTAGACGGAGTAAGCGGGGGTGTCAGTAGCGGCGGAGAGGAGGAAGCCAGTATCTGGGTGCAGTGGATGGGACGGAGTATTCATCTGTCCTGTCTGAAGTTTGGATCAAAAGAAGAGTTAATTCGTGTCTGCAGAAGAATTTGCCGATTTGAGCAGTCTGCACAGTTTACCAGTGAAAAGGGATATCTGGTCTGTGAATTGGCAGATGGTTCTCGTGTGGTGGTAACTCGTCCGCCGTTTAGTGAAAGCTGGTCGTTTTTTGTTCGAAAGTTTGATACGATTCAGAATCGGGAATTGGAGTATTTGATTCGGGGAGAAAATGCACAGCTTCCGATTGGAATTTTAAAAGGATTGATTACGGCTCGTACAACACTTGCCGTAACCGGAGAACAGGGAAGCGGAAAGACAACGCTTTTGGTGGCACTGATTGGCTGTATTTCTTCGGAATTAAATCTGAGGATTCAGGAAATGAATTTTGAAATGCATATCCGTAAATATTATCCTGACAGAAATTGTCTGACATTTCGGGAAACAGCAGGAGTATCCACGCAGCAGGGACTGGATTTGCAGAAAAAGACAGATGGTTCGGTAAATATTTTATCTGAGGTAGCAACACATGAGGCAGGAAGCTATATGATTCAAATGGGAATGACTGCCTCTTTATTTACTATGTTTACGCACCATGCGACAACTACACAGAATTTAATTTATGCACTGCGAAACAGTTTGCTGATCTGCGGGCAGTTTGGAAGGGAGGAAGCGGCTGCCCAGCAGGTAACAGAGGTAATACAGTTTGATGTTCATTTGGTAAAGGACAGAAACGGAAGGCGGTATATTGAGCGAATTACGGAAATATGTCCGTCTGCAAAAAAGGATGGGCATTTTATGGTTCAGGATATTCTTTATTGGGATTCGAAACAGGATTGTTATCGGTTCGGCAGTCGGATTTCAGAGCAGCAGTTAGAACGGATTCAGCAGAATATGACAGAGAAAGAGTGGATAAAATGGCAAAAATGGTATGGAGAGCAGGAAAGCAACATGCAAAATTTTATATAGGCTGTCTGCTGATTTTAATTTACTATCTTGGGGTTTGGGAAAAAGAGTGGTATATGATTCCGGTTTTATTGGTTAGTATTTTGCTTTGGAAACAGTATCTTATCTGTAAAAAAAATCAGATGGAAGCCTACCAGAAAAGAAAACATTTTCAGGAATTTTTAGAGAGTTTTCAGTTTTTCTATCAGACACATCAGACGATAGAGGCAGCCCTAGAAGAGCTTTCAGAGGAATATCCTATGGTCAGAAAACTGTCTGTCTACAGAAGGCTTACAGGAGAACGTGTAAAAGAGGAAGAGAGGGTAGAGGATATTCATATCAGAGTCTTTTTTCTTTTATTGGAGTTTTATTCGGAGTATGGAAGGGGAGAGTCTTTTTTAAAGGGAATCGGAATGATAAAAGAATGTATAGAAGAAGAGATGATATTAGAATTTCGCCGGAAACAGTTGTTTGCAGGAGGGTTTTTGCCAGTAATCGGAAGCCTGCTTTTAATGAAGCCAATCGAGGCATGGGCAGAAAAAAATGTGCCGGAATTGGGAAGTTATTATAGTGGAATATCAGGAAAAGTAACGATGCTGCTTTGTCTGGGAGTTATTTTTTTGACGATAAGAGTATTGATATGGCTTTGTTTTGAACAGATAGATCAAAAGAAATCTGGTTTTGACGGATGGGGACGGCTTTCTGAGATAGAGTGGGCACAGCAGGGGCTGAAACGCTGGATTCGGTTTTTTAAAAAACATTATCGGCGGCTGCATACGTTTATTCGATATGTGGGATATGAAGGAGACTGCCAAAAATTTTTATTAAAGCAGATAAAAAGAACAGGGATTTGTATCGGAATCTTTTTTATCCTTGGAAGCAGTGTAGGAAAAACGGTTGGATTTTTTGGTTTTTTCGTACTGGCAGGGATTCTTGCTTGGTTAAGTCCCTATTTAGATTTGATTTTGTGCTGGTATCAGGTCAGACAAGTTCAAGAGCAGGAAATTTTGTATTTGCAGACAATACTAATAGCGGCAAAGGATGTAGAACAGATCGGGACAGAGGAATTGAATCGCTGGCTGATTCAGGCAGCGGATTATTATTATGGAGTGTTTCTTTCTTTGTCGGGACGGTTAGAGTTTGTAAAAGAAGAAGAGATTTTAGAGCAGACAGAGGGGAAAAAAGATATTTTTTATCATATGCTGGAGGGACTTGTGAGGGGAACGGATTATGGATGGAAGGCGGTGTTTTCCGGGATAGAGGGAGAGCAGATGTTTTTAAAAAAGAGGAATAATCAAAGAAGAGAGAAAAGATTAGAGAATGAGGGGAGCATTGGGCGGATTTTAATTATGGTTCCGGCGTTTTTTATTTTAATTAGCTGGCTGATTTTGCCTTTTGTATCGGAGGGGCTGAGGCAGTTGGCTTATTATGCACAGGGGATGCAAGGGATATGAAACTATAATTTGCAGAGGGGGACGCTGAACTCGAAAGGAAAGTCTATTTCGGGCTCACTCTCATTTAGTATTTCCTATTTTCATAGCGGACACATAAGGTGCGAAAACACAACAGTACCGTGCCTAAGTGCTGACGGACGGGAAATTATGACCTTACATAGACCTTCCTTTCAAGTTCAGCTAGTTTAGCCAGTCGGAATATTGTGTTTTTGTAAAGATTACTAGAGCCTGTTTAGTATCTCAGTAGATGTATGGAGAAGATACTAAATAGGCTCTTAGGATTTTATTATTTTGGCGTTCGTTTTTTCTTTATGTGGAGGAATAAGATTTGTATTTGTGGATTTGCATAGAAGCAGAATCTGGTTCCTGACTGCATTTCTTTTTTAAGTGGAAGGCTTTGCATATGTAGCGTTCCGTTTTTGTTTCCTCTGATAAAATTGTGGTTCTGTCTATCCCTAGATATTCAAGATAGTTTCCAATTGTCATAGAAATCTCCTTTCTTAGATACTGCCGATAAGGCATATTTTGTTCAGTATCTTATCTTTAGCGGGGAAAATATACAAAAAACGCAGCCTATAAAAGACTGCGAATATAGAACCATATCTTGGTTGATACGGAAAATTCGTATGTTGCAGTAGGATTAGGCGAAATTAGTGAATAAACTATAGGTAATTATGGTGTATTATAGAAACGTCATTTGTGAATTGGTACTAGAATTACTTTCTATTAGTATACTACTGTGTTAGAAGGAATTCAAGTAAATTGGGAAAGATAGAGCAAAAGTACTAGAGATTGAGCAGTAAAATAAAAGATGAATATACTGGAAAGAAGAGGAAGGGAATAAAAATAGGGAGGCAGGAAATGGATCGAGTACATCAGATTGTTGGAAGCAGAAAGTTGCATCAGATGGGAATACGTGGAAGACATGTTGGAATTGCTATACTTGATACGGGGGATGGAGTAAAGGAAATGCTATATTTTTAGAAAGGCTTTCACCGGACGCCAGAGGCGGTTTGCTCCTGTCCTTTGCCTGCTCCGCTCC
>CAJUGZ010000219.1 GCA_910585855.1 uncultured Lachnospiraceae bacterium
GCAGGGTGTGAAAAAAAAGGGGCGTGTTTAGCCCGGATAATAGGAAAGTGGCTATCTTATGGCTGGTAAAATTCTTCCTTACACCAATTACGTTTCGGCTAAAATGAGGGCGAATTGCGCCCCGGTCTGTCCGGCTGGATGTACCATGATACAGAAGTCTTAGAACTTCTTGCTTTTTGGAAACCGGAACAGCAGGCTGCCCACCGTTTTCGAATCTGGCGTCCTCTAACGTCCTTACTCTATTATTTAATTCTAAAAGGCTTGAAAATTTTGAAAACTTTAAAAAGTTCTTATCCCATCTTTTCGTAGAATTAAAAGTTTATCTTTTTTTAAGTTTATAAGTTTATCTTGAAGAATTAGATGGAATTACTTTTTTTTAGATGGGATTTATGATATTATTGAAAAAAAGAAAAAAGGATGGAGGTTTTGTATGAGTAAAGTAAGACGAGTTTATGTTGAAAAGAAAGCTCCCTATGCAGTAAAGGCAAGGGAGTTGAAAGAGGAGATTGGAAGTTATCTTGGAATTAAGACGGTAACAGACGTGCGTGTTTTGATTCGGTATGATATGGAGCATATTTCAGAAGAGGTTTTTCAAAAGGCATGTCAGACCGTGTTTTCTGAGCCGCCGGTGGATATTTTATATCAGGAACGGTTTGAGATGACAGAAAAAAGCCGGTGTTTTTCGGTGGAGTTTTTGCCGGGACAGTTTGATCAGAGGGCGGATTCTGCGGTTCAGTGTGTAAAGTTTTTGAAAGAGGATGAAGAGCCGATTATTCGAACAGCAGTTACTTATGTGATAGAAGGAGAAGTGACGGAGGAAGAGTTTGGACGTATTAAGTCTTATTGTATTAACTCGGTGGATTCTAGAGAAACCGATTTGGTAAAGCCGGATACTTTGGTTGCAGTATTTGAAGAACCGGCGGATATTTTGATTTTTGACGGTTTTCGGGGGATGGAAGAGGCAGAATTGAAGAAACTATATGATTCTTTAAATTTGGCTATGACATTTCGGGATTTTCTGCATATTCAGCACTATTTTCAGACAGAGGAAAAACGTGATCCTTCTATGACAGAAATTCGAGTACTGGATACTTATTGGTCGGATCATTGCCGTCATACAACGTTTTCTACGGAATTAAAGCAGGTTACATTTGAAGATGGTTATTTTAGAACGCCGATAGAGGGGACTTATCGGCAGTATCTGGCAGATAGAGAAGAAATTTTTGGAGGTCGAAAGGACAAGTTTATCTGTCTGATGGATCTGGCACTAATGGCAATGCGGAAATTGAAGAAAGAGGGAAAGTTAGCCGATCAGGAAGAATCAGAGGAAATCAATGCCTGCAGTATTGTAGTTCCGGTTGAGATTGACGGGGAAACTGAGGAATGGCTGGTGAATTTTAAAAATGAAACACATAACCATCCGACCGAAATAGAGCCGTTTGGAGGAGCAGCTACTTGTTTAGGAGGAGCGATTCGTGATCCGCTTTCGGGGCGGACTTATGTATATCAGGCAATGCGTATTACCGGGGCAGCCAATCCGACTGTATCGGTAAAAGATACCTTAAAGGGGAAACTGCCTCAGAAAAAACTGGTTCGTGGGGCAGCAGATGGATATAGTTCTTATGGAAACCAGATTGGTCTGGCTACTGGATATGTAAAAGAAATTTATCATCCGAATTATGTGGCAAAGAGAATGGAGATTGGAGCAGTAATAGGTGCTGCACCTAGAAAAAGTGTGATTCGGGAAACTTCTGATCCGGGCGATCGGATTATTTTGCTGGGCGGACGAACCGGGCGTGACGGATGCGGCGGTGCAACTGGTTCGTCTAAAGTGCATACAGAGGCTTCGATTGAAACCTGCGGTGCAGAAGTGCAAAAAGGAAATGCGCCTACCGAACGAAAGATTCAGCGTCTGTTTCGCAGAGAAGAAGTCAGTCGCTTGATTAAAAAATGCAATGATTTTGGTGCGGGCGGGGTATCTGTAGCGATAGGAGAATTGGCAGCAGGGCTTCGGGTCAATTTGGATAAAGTGCCGAAAAAATATGCCGGATTGGACGGAACAGAGATAGCAATTTCGGAGTCGCAGGAACGTATGGCGGTTGTAGTTGATCCAAAGGATGTAGAGCAATTTCTATTTTATGCGGCAGAGGAAAATCTAGAAGCAGTAGAGGTTGCCTATGTTACAAAAGAGCCAAGGCTGGTATTAGAATGGAGAGGAAAGGAAATTGTAAATATTTCTCGTGCATTTTTAGATACCAACGGTGCGCATCAGGAAACCGATGTTTTGGTGGAGATGCCAAAGGAAAAGCCAGAATATTTGGAAAAACCGCAGGTTACGGATATAAAAGAAACTTGGCTGGCTATGCTGCAAGATCTCAATGTATGTTCACAAAAAGGGCTGGTGGAAATGTTTGACAGCTCAATTGGTGCAGGATCGGTTTTTATGCCTTACGGTGGAAAATATCAGATGACAGAGATACAGACTATGGTTGCGAAACTTCCGGTATTAAAGGGAAAGACAGAAACTGTAACAATGATGAGTTATGGATTTGATCCTTATCTTTCCTCTTGGAGTCCGTTTCATGGGGCGATCTATGCGATTGTAGAATCGGTTGCTAAGATTGTGGCAGCAGGAGGAACGTATCAGAAGATACGTTTTACTTTTCAGGAGTATTTTAGACGGATGACAGAAGAGCCTTCCCGCTGGAGTCAGCCGTTTGCGGCATTGCTTGGGGCTTATGCAGCACAGATTGGATTTGGACTGCCTTCGATTGGAGGAAAAGACAGTATGTCTGGTACATTTAATGAAATTGATGTACCGCCGACATTGGTTTCTTTTGCAGTGGATGTGGCAGACTATCCGCAGATAATTACGCCGGAATTAAAACAGGCAGGGAATCAATTAGTAAAGTTTCAGATAGAAACAGATGAGTATTTTATACCTGTATTTGAAAAGGTAATCAAACTTTATCAGGGAATTTCAAAAGCCATTTGGGAAAAGACGATTGTTTCTGCCTATGTATGTGATGCAAAAGGTGTGGCAGCGGCGGTCAGTAAAATGGCATTTGGAAATCGGTTAGGTGTAAGACTAAATGGGGAACTGCCGCCGGAAGACTATTTTAAACCGGAGTTTGGAACAATTATTGCAGAAGTACCAGCAGACTGTCTGAATCGTATTACCGTTCCTTATACAGTAATCGGAAAAGTAGAGGAAGAACAACACAGCGGATTTTATTATCAAAATATTGTAATTCCAATGGAAGAGGCTTTGCAGGCATGGGCGGGCACATTAGAAAAAGTATTTCCTACAAAAGCATTTCAGGATACTTCTTTTGTGGAATCACCGCTTTATCAGGCAAAGTCAGTATATTTGTGCAAGCATAAAACAGCAAAACCTACTGTATTTATTCCTGTATTTCCGGGGACAAACTGTGAATATGACAGCACAAAAGCATTTGAACGGGCAGGAGCAAATGTAACAGTAAAAGTATTTCGAAATTTGACGGCAGAGGATATTCGAGATTCGGTAGAAGTATTTGAAAAGGCGATTGCGCAGGCGCAGATTATTATGTTTCCGGGTGGATTTAGTGCAGGAGATGAGCCGGACGGATCAGCTAAGTTTTTTGCTACCGCTTTTCAGAATCAGAAGATGCAGGATGCAGTGATGAAGCTTTTAAATGAAAGGGACGGGCTGGTGCTTGGAATATGCAATGGATTTCAGGCTCTGATAAAACTGGGGCTTGTACCTTATGGAGAGATTGTAGGGCAGACAGAAGATTCTCCTACTTTAACATTTAATACAATCAATCGGCATATCTCTCGGATGGTTTATACCAAGGTTGTAACAAATCAATCTCCTTGGCTGATGCAGACTAAACTCGGCGGAATTTATACCAATCCGGCTTCTCATGGAGAGGGGCGGTTTGTAGCTTCCAAAGAATGGATTCAGCGGCTTTTTGAGAATGGGCAGGTTGCTACGCAGTACTGTAGTTTGGACGGAACGGTTTCTATGGATGAGGAATGGAATATCAATGGATCGTATGCAGCGATTGAGGGAATTTTAAGTCCAGATGGACGGGTATTTGGAAAGATGGCTCATTCGGAACGAAGGGGAGATGCAGTTGGGATTAATATTTATGGAGAACAGGATATGAAATTGTTTGAAGCTGGAGTAAGATATTTTCAGTAGAGGGGGACGCCAAATGCGAAAACTCCAGGCAGACTGCTGTTTCGGTTTCCAAAAAGTAAGAAGTTCTAAGACTTCTGCATTTTCGTGCATCCAACCGGACAGACCGGGGCGCAATTCGCCCTTATGGCAGCCAAAATAGAATGGGCATATTGAGGGATGTGATCCACCGCAATAAGATGGCTTCTCTTTCATACGGGCTAAACACACCCCTTTTTTTGCATACCCTGCATGGAAGCAGGATATGCAAAAAATCTTAGGTTTTCTGGCAGAAGTCAAGAACTTCTAACTTTTTTCCAAAGTCACTGCAGTCTGCCTGGAGTTTTCGCATTTGGCTGTTTCTTGATGCCGGAAAAAACAAAAAAAGAATGATATCGAAATGTTTTTAAGAGTTTGTCAACGTTTTGCTGTGAAAAAAATATCGTAGGCATTTTAAATGGGATGATATGTTACTTTTTTTCTTCCGTTAAGTCATTTCGTATTTGTTTAAATGGTTTTTGGCTGTATATTTTAAACTGAAAAAATAGGAAAATGTTCGCTGTAATGTGAAATACCGATGGGAAATAGGAACTCTGTGCAGATTTTCTTTCGGATTTTTGCTGTATCTGGCAGCCAGAAACGAGTTGGGTGAGTTTGGAAGTTGTAAAATTTAATGAAATAAAATAGAGCCAATAAATTGTGATTTTATTTCACAAGGTTATTGGCTCTGCGTCTTTGCGTTTTTCTGGTTTTTATTAATTTCTGATAGGTAGATACTAGCTGGAAGCGGAAGGAAGGTCTATGCAGGGTCATCATTTCCCGTCGGCACTTAGGCACGGTATTTTCGTGCCTTATGTGTCCGCTACGAGGAAATGCTAAGCGAGAGCGGGCCCGGAATAGACCTTCCTTCCGCTTCCAGCGTCCCTCTCTCAACGAAATTGTATATGTTTTAGGTTATTTGTATTCTTCAATTAGCTGTTCAATATCTGATAAACAAGCCCCGCAGACTGTACCAGCTTCTGTAGCAGCCTGTACTTTTTCTAATGTGTCCGAACCGGATTCTACGGCATTTTTAATTGCTCCTTTTGTTACGTTTAAACAATAGCAAACGACTTCATTCATATCTTCCATAATTTTAATCTCCTTTAATTTTATTCAGTAAAAAGTATAAACAAAAGTAAAAAAAATATTCGTTTGATTGATGAAAGGAAACTGAATATCAAAAAAAGTGATATTGTATATTTTTTAATGTATTTGTGTATGGAGATTCAAATTGCGTATTTGTATTTTCTGTGATAAGATTCGCTTGTCAGGTAATGTGAAGAAAAGGAAGAAGAGGAGCGTTATTATGCCAGAAAAGAAAAGCCAAAAAAGGATTTTGTTGATTGCAACAGGAGGTACAATCGCAACGAGGATGACAAAAGATGGTTTAGTTCCTCAGATGACCTCACAGGAGATTTTGGCATGTATACCAGAGATTGCCAGTATCTGTGAAGTAGATACCATTCAGCTTTTTAATTTGGACAGTACCAATATTTGTCATATGCAGTGGATTCAGGTGGTGTCTTGCATACAGGATCACTATGCACAGTATGAAGGATTTGTTGTGACGCATGGAACGGATACGATGGCATATACTGCCGCTGCCCTTTCTTATATGATACAGGAAAGTCCGAAGCCGATTGTGATTACAGGTTCTCAAAAATCCATTTATATGAAAGAAACAGACGGAAGAGTCAATTTGCTAAATGCTTTTTATTATGCGATTTCTTCTTATGCATCGGGCGTTCATATTGTGTTTGACGGAAAGGCAATTTTGGGGACACGTGCCAGAAAGACTCGTACAAAAAGCTATAATGCATTTTCTAGTATTGATTATCCAGAAACTGCCCGGATTCGAGATGGAAGAGTGATTCCGATTGCGGAGGAAAATTATTCGGATCGAATACCGAAATTTTATTTAAAATTAAATCCAAATGTATTTGTTTTTAAATTAATACCGGGGATTTCGGCAGATATTTTTTCTTTTTTAAAAAATAGTTATGATGCAGTAATTATTGAAAGTTTTGGAGTAGGAGGGATTCCGTCTTATGGAAAACAAAAAAAGGATTTTTTTAAGGCGATTGGGGATTGGATTCAAAGTGGGAAAATTTTAATTATGGCAACGCAAGTGCCGCATGAGGGAAGTGATATGGAAGTTTATCAGGTTGGTTATACAATTAAAGAAAAGTATGAATTGATTGAGTCCTATGATATGACATTAGAAGCGGTAGTGGCGAAAACTATGTGGATATTGGGACAGACAGCCGATCGCCAGCAGTTTCGAACCATGTTTTATCAGCCAGTACAGAGAGATATTTTATAAAATAAAGAGGAAAAACTTGACTTTTTGTAAACTCTCTCAGATAATGAAAAAGGTGGAAAAAATTTTGCAAAAGAAAAGAGGATGGTGATTACAATCGATATATTTGATGTGCTGAAGCTTGCATATGGTCTTGCCTTGTTTTTATTTGGAATGGATCTGATGAGCGATGCGATGAAAAAAGGTGCAGGAAATCAGTTAAAGGCAATTTTGGCTTCTCTGACTTCTAGTACAGTAAAAGGGTTTTTATTAGGATTAGGTGTTACGGCAATTATTCAATCGTCTTCTGCAACAACGGTTATGGTAGTCGGATTTGTAAACTCAAAAGCAATGACGCTTTATCAGGCAGTCGGCGTTATTATGGGTGCAAATGTTGGAACTGCGATTACTTCATGGCTTACGGGATTTTCCGGTTTAGGAGCGGGAGGAGAGGCAGTTAGTAGTATTTTGCAGTGGATGAAGCCGGATTCTTGGGTACCGATTTTATGTTTGATCGGACTTGGACTGAAGATGTTTTCAAAAAGGGATCGAAAAAGAGATTTTGGCACGGTATTTTTAGGATTTGGAGTATTGATGATTGGAATGGAAACCATGTCAGGGGCAGTTAGCGTACTGCGGACAAATACACAGTTTCAATCCTTATTTGTTATGTTTCGCAATCCAATCTTAGGAGTGATAGCAGGCATGGTACTGACAGCGATTGTGCAGTCATCTTCTGCATCGGTTGGTATTTTGCAGTCGCTTACTACAACAGGGGCGATTACTTATGGAGCGGCAATTCCGATTATTATGGGTCAAAATATCGGGACTTGCGTTACGGCAATGATTTCTGCATTAAGTGCCAATAAAAACGGAAAGCGGGCAGCACTCATACATCTTTATTTTAATCTGATTGGTGTATTGGTG
>CAJUGZ010000220.1 GCA_910585855.1 uncultured Lachnospiraceae bacterium
TCTATTGTCCCCAATATAAGAAGTCAGAGAATATCTATTGTCCCCAATATAAGAAATCAGAAAATATCTATTGTTCCCAATATAAAAAGTCGGAAAATATCTATTGTCCCCAATATAAGAAATCAGAAAATATCTATTGTCCCCAATATAAGAAGTCAGAAAATAATTATTGTTCCTAGTAGAGAAAAGCACTATAATTTAGTTATAGTATTTAGAAAGATTTTTTATGTAAATTATTTAAATCATGAAGGAGGGGGATTTATATGTCAATGTCAAAGGTTCAGCAGAAGGCTGTAAATAAATATGTGAAAGAAAATTATGAGGAAATTAAAGTACGTGTAAAAAAAGGCTATAAATCTGAAATTAAAGCTCATGCAAATATGTATAAAGAAAGTATTAACAGTTTTATAGGTCGTGCTATAGAGGAAACGATAAAACGTGATAATCTTAAAATACCTTTGTCTGATTCTTTACTACCAACTGTTAATATAGGTGAATCAAATCAATCTACAGTTAAAACACAATTTGAAAAAAGGCGGGAAAAACAGGAAAAGTATTATAAACCATTTACTGAAACAGATGAGGAGCATATTAATTTTTCAGAGTTACTAACAAATATAAAATATCAGGTCAATATTGCGGATACTTATGGAATAGAGGTTCTTTCTTCTCTTATAGAGAAAGCAAGACAAAAAGCAGCAGAGATAAATATAGCAGAGAATAATAAACAAAAATGAGATATATTTTGATAATTTTTAATAGAATAATATAAAAAACTGTGATATAATACCATTACTAAAATAATTTTTGATAATATTATATCTTAATTTATTAATAAATTGACTATTTTGTAAGAAAACGGAGGAAATATTCCATGAAAAAATTAAGAAGAATTTCTTTAATATTGACATATGGAGGACTTGTTTATTTGCTGATCTTATTTATAGGATTTGCAAAATTCTCTAATAATGAAAAACTATTACCTATTTTAATCAGTATAGGATTTGCTTTATTTTTTATCGTAGAAATAACTGCAATGATTATTTCTCTTATATTCTGGAGATGTCAATATTGTAGTAAAGGTTTTCCTATTCAAATAGGATCAATGGATAAAGCAAAAATTTGTCCTTTTTGTGGGCATCCGTTAGAGTAGGTAGATTTTATGGAGGAATACACAGCCGGAATCTGAAATAGGGTCTACAAAGGGTCATCATTTCCCGTCGGCACTTAGGCACGGTATTTTCGTGCCTTATGTGTCCGCTACGAGGAAATGCTAAGCGCAAGCGGGCCCGGCGTAGACCCTATTTCAGATTCCGGCGTCCTGTACATCTATACCTTACATTCTTTATATTTATCAATTTTAAACCGTATCTTCCCGAATCACATCTATAATTTCATCTTTCCGAATAAAACCAGAAGCTATCCAATAAGCCCCAGCAACTGCTATCAATTCCAAAACAATACTAACCATTAGTCGACCAAAAGGAAAGTAAGGCAAAAATTCCCCCCAATGAATATCATTAATCGAAAACAAAAAGCAAAACATAATAAATAAAACAGGAATTGTCATACAAACAGGTGTAACGGCAAGTCGAATTCCCTCTAAAAACAACAATTTTTTTATCCCCAGAAAATCCATTCCAACGGATCGAAGCATCGCATATTCCCGCCGCCTCTGCTGCACTGTCCCAGCAACGGTAAGAAAAGCAGTAGAAATTCCAATCAATGCCAAAAGTACACTGATACACCAAACCACTGTTTCCAAAGCAAGTGTATGAACAGCAGTATCCAATTCTTCTTCCGCCACACTTGAAATATAAAGATCTTCTTCACCAAACCAAGCCGATAAAACCTCTCGGAAAGCTTTTGTAACAATTAAGTCTTTTTCTGGCTGTGTCTGTATTTCAATCCAAGTCCGATATGCTCGTGCGGCAGAATCCGGCATAAAATTTTCCGCTATTTTATAATAACAGGAAAGGGGAATATAAAATCGAATACTATAATCTCCGGCATGAAAAATATTTAACATAGGCATAGTATCGACAACAGCCGCAATCGTAACAGGAAATCGATAATCTGTTTCCATAGAATCAAGTGTCTTTTCTTCTAACCAGAGTTCTTGTCCTGTATAAAGTGCAAGCAAAGGATACGTTTGAGATGCTTTTTCTAAGTTATTGCTGGAAGGATAAAGGGGTGCACAGCTATAAGCAATAACAGGATAATCATTTTGTTGATAAAGTTCTTCTAAAGAGAGCCCAAGAGAATTACAATAATCGTAAAAATAAGAATCTGCAATTCCATAGAGGTATACAGGTACTCGCCATTTTCCGTTTTGTGGAGAAAGACGATAGAGATTGGGATTTTTAACGCCGGAAAAACCGCCGTTTTCACAAAATGTTTGACTTTGTTCTTCCTCAGAAGCCCAATAAGCAAGATTATTTTGACAATACCAAACCATAGAATCAATATCATCTATTTCCTGTATTTCATCTATTATTTTTGTATTAATCGGGGCAGTCATCTGTAGTCTTCCTGTAATATTATAAGTCAAAATATGATTATTTCTCTCGGAATTAAAGCGGCTGATTTCAACTAGGCAGCTAAATCCCGTAGTTAGAAGTATACAAAAGAAAAGCGCACTGATACTGCTGCGAAATGCTTTACGATGAGTATAATAAGAAGCAGAAGCAAGGCTGCCCTCTACTCCAAACCAACGAAAAAGCAAACCAATTTTAGAAGATTTTTTGTAGGATAAACGCATTTGCTTTCCTCGAATTGCTTCAATAGGAGAAAGTTTGGAAGACTGGTAAGCCGGAATCCATGCAGAAATCCATACTGTAATAAAACAAAGCAGAAAAGCAAACACCACAACCCAAAGAGAACATTGAGCAAAAATAGGATTTGTGACCAATTCTCCCAGCAGTTTTGCATAGGTTTCCAAAGTAAACTTTGTAAAAAAGTATCCGACCAGCAATCCTAAAAAAATCGGAGGAATCGATAATAGAAAACATTCCAGCAAAAGTACAGATCGAATCTGAGCAGGAGAAGCGCCAATCGATCGAAAGATGCCGAACTGTACCATTTTCTTCTGTGCAGAAAGAGCAAATACGCTTTGAATAATGTAGATAAAAGCACAGCTAATCAAAAGAAGAAAAATAGCAATCAGCAAAATCTGAAAGTATTCTGTATGAAAATGAACCCCCTTTTCCGACGGAAAAACCAGATTTAACAAAAGCAAAGCTGTATGATAACTAAAATGATTTTCATAATTTCCATATTCATTTTTTGCAACACCTAAAGATTCTGCCAGCCGAGGCATAATATCATAGGTTTTTCGAATATTTTTTAATTGAACATAGACTACAAATTCATCATTTTCTTTTATTTCTTCACGATCCAGATATCCCATAGCATAGTATCCGGGCGTTACGGTAGAAGTAGTAATATCCATTTTTCCCACTAAAGTAAGAGTAATGCTGTCTTCCTCTAAAAAGGTTTCCCCATTTTGCCAAGATTCAACATCCAACACCTCTGTCTGATTGATTCGTTTTCCGACAGGCAGAGTAATCGTATCTCCAACCTGATACTGCGGATTTTTTTGAAAAAAGGTTTTCGCTACAACAATTTCACCGGGATTTTGAGGAATATGCCCTTCTGTTATCAGCGTTTTTTCCCCCATTTCATCCCAATAATTTTTATCTGCATTTCGTAAAAGCAGATAAGGAAGAGGAGAGTCAGAGGGAAGTTTTACTATTTGATAAGGTCCTTTTATCATACTTTTTTCAACATCGAAATAGGCATCAATAAAAGAAAGATCCTCTCCTCGAATCTCTCCGCCAAGTTCACCATGCCAGTTTCCACTATATGTTATTTCCATATCAATCCGCCAGCAATAAAAAGAATAAACATAAATACAAGCAGTACAAAGCAAAATAGAGGAAAGAAAGACTGCTATGAAAATAGAACAAGAGGTACGCTTATTTTTGCGTATACTGTCAAGCGTATACTGTGTAAGTAAATTCATTTTTCCACCTCCGAGTTATGTTTTAAACAGATCTGATCAGATAAAATTTTTCCATCTTCCATAGTAATAATCCGATCCGCCTCCAAAGCGATTTTTTCGTCATGAGTAATCAAAAGAACCGTTTGTCCATAACGTTTATTGGACAATTTTAATAGACTAAGAATTTCCTCCGAATTTTTCCGATCCAGATTTCCGGTAGGTTCATCTGCAAGCAGAATCGCAGGGCGATAGATCAATGCCCTCCCGATTGCAGTACGCTGCTGCTGTCCGCCGGAAAGTTCATTTGGAAAATGAGAAAGCCGATTGGAAAGACCAAGCGTTTCCACTAATTCCTGAAATTGTACTTCATCCGGTTTTTGTCCGTCTAAAAGCATAGGAAGCAGGATATTTTGTTTTACATTTAAAGTAGGAATTAAATTATAAAACTGATAGACCAGTCCAACTTTCCGTCGTCGAAAGATAGAAAGCTGTTTTTCATTTAAACTGGCAATATTGGTATCTTCAATAAAAATTTTACCGGAAGTCGGAGTATCGACTCCTCCGAGCAGATGAAGCAAAGTAGATTTTCCAGAACCAGAAGCACCAATAATGGCAGTAAATTCACCCTTTTTTAAAGATAAACAAATACCATCTAATGCTTTTACAATGGTTTGACCCGAACCATAAGTTTTGCTAAGCTGTTCACAGCGAAGAATTTCCATAAAAATATTCCTTTCTTATATATAAATATAATAACAAAATTTAGTATAAAAAGGCCAAATGACATTTTCGTGACATTTGACAAAAATATTTATATTTTTTGGAGAGGACGCCAAAAGCCAAATGAAGTGCTATTCCGGGCCCGCTTGCGCTTAGCATTTTCTCGTAGCGGACACTAAGACGCTAAAACACAGCGTCTAAGTGCCGACGGAAAATGATGACCCTGCATAGCACTTCATTTGGCTTTCGGCTGTGTAATCCAGACCGAAAAAGTGATTGCTATTTGGCGAAAAATCTACTATAAAATTAGTGTATATTTAGATGCTAAACAGGCGGAGAAAATTAATAAATTATATCTGACAGGGAAGTATAGTCCAAATCTGAAAAGAGGTCTGCATAGGATCATTATTTCTTGCCGGTATATTACACTACAATGAATATTTTAGCGTCTTATGTGTCCGTTACGAGGAAATGCTAAGCGCAAGCGAGCCCGGAATAGAGCCCCCTTTCGCTTTCGGCGTCCCCCTTCAAACATAAAATCTAATACGAAATCTTGCCCCTTTATCTCTGCAATTTTCAGCAAATATCTCTCCATTTTGCCGTTCTACAATAGATTTTGCAAGGGCAAGTCCAATTCCGATACTGTCTTTTTTACTGTGTTTTCCTTTATAAAATCTTTGAAAGATAGAAGAAAGTTCTTCCGCATCTAATCCTTCTCCCTCATCTTCAATTTGAATTTCAGTATAGATTGGGTTTTGAAAAGCTGTAATAGAAATCGTACTAAATTCCGGTGAATGTTCGCAGCAGTTTTTTAAAATATTGCTGATTCCTTCCGCAGTCCATCCAATATCACAGAGGAAAGAATACTCTGAACAGTTTTGTATTTGAAGTTTTTGCTGTTTTTCTTTTAAAAGGGGGAGGATAGGTTCTGCTGCACAGGAGAGAAGTTCTTCAATAGGAATTTCCTTTTGCTCTAACTGCAGTACACCTGCATCAATACGGGAAAGATTTAATAGAGCAGTTACCAATAACCGCAGATGTTCTGTTTGGGATAAAATCTGTTCTACAATTTGCTTCTCCTTTGTTTTTTCAATTTGCTGGTATAACAGTTCTGCAGTTAGGGAAAGAGAAGTCAGAGGTGTTTTTAGCTGGTGGGAAATATCCGCCATATTTTTTGCCAGATTTTCTTTTGTATCGATTGCTTTTTTTTGACTTTCTCGAAGCATAACAATAGTTTTATAGATTTCATCTTCTAAAAGAGAAAAAGAATCTTCTGTTTTATAGGGACGAAGCGGATAACTGCCTGCGTTGATTTGTTTTAAGTAGTCAGTTAAACTTTGAATCCTTGCCTGTGTTTGTCTGTTTTGATAAGAGAGCAGACTCAAAAAGAAAGTAAATAAAAAGCATAATGCCAGTCCGGCAAAAATCCATAGAAGAAACTGTTCTTTAAAAGTAAGTAATTGTCCAAAGTAGCCATAACTTTTTAAAATAGGAAGACCGAGAGAAATGTATTCTTTAGAGGGCTGCTTTAAAGCATAGATAATAGAAGATAGATCCTGATCACTTTTTGATATTTCAAATGTGACAGCTGCCATGCGCTGATAGAATTGTTGTTCATGAAGAGAAAGGATAAGACGGATAAGCAGTAAAAAAAAGAATAGAAAACAAAGAGTAAAAAAAAGAAATTTGACTGAAAAGGACAGTTTATTTTTTTTATTCTTCATGATAATCCTCCACTTTATATCCGATTCCACGAATTGTTTTAATAAATTGCCCCGAATCGGATGCAAGTTTGCTGCGCAGGCGTTTCATCATTACAGTTAAAGTATTGTCATTGACATATTTTCCTTCGGCATCCCAAAGATGTGTCAATAACATATCCCTTGTTAAAGTTCGATTTTTATTGATTAATAAATATTCTAACAGGCGGTATTCCCCGACAGTCAATTCCACAGGTTTTCCCTGAAAGGTAACAGAGGTATTTTTTTTATTAAGTACCAGATCCTGACAGCGCAAAAAATCCATATCTTTTGAATGTTGTTTAGAGCGGCGAATAACAGCAGCAATACGAGAAAGTAAAACAGCGAGCGTAAAAGGTTTTGTAACATAATCATCCGCTCCTAAATCCAACCCTCGGACAATATCGGCATCTTCATCTCGGGCAGTTAAGATAATAATAGGAATTTGCTGTTTCGCACCGATTTGCTCACAAAAAGAAAACCCTGTTCCGTCAGGTAGATTGAGATCCAGTAAAATAAGATCTGGTTCAAAAGAAAGTGCAGTTTTTGCTTCTGATAAAGTTTGGGCAGTAGAAATTTGATAGTCAGAAAGCAGCAATGTTTCTTTTAAAGTATATAAAATTGTTTCATCATCCTCAACAATTAAAATATGATACTGACTCATAATATTTTCCTCCTAATTGATTTTTATCTTATCCCCCTATTCTTTCATTCTAGGTGTTTCCACAGAAGTTCAAGACTTTCTAACCGTTTTCTGAAGTCGCAGTCAAAGGATAGGAGCAAACTGCTTCTCGCTGTTAGTTGAATCACGGCAGAAACGATGTATTATTACAGAACAAGTCTTCCGCAAAGTTTAGATATAGTTTTTTTTTGTTTCGGAGTTAAGAAACAGCCAGATTCGAAAACGGTGGGTAGCCTGCAGTGACTTTGGAAAAAAGTTAGAAGTTCTTGGACTTCTGCT
>CAJUGZ010000221.1 GCA_910585855.1 uncultured Lachnospiraceae bacterium
GGAAAAGGCAGAAGTCTTAGAACTTCTTGCTTTTTGGAAACCGGAACAGCAGGCTGCCCACCGTTTTCGAATCTGGCGTCCCCCTTCATTCTTCAATTCCAAAAGACTTATTGCAGAAAAGAGAAGAAAGCGGATTGTGCAAGTGATGTTTTTGTGATAAGATAAAAAAAATGGAGAGAAAGAAGGGGTGTTTTAGATGAAAAAAGAGATCGTAGATTATGTAACAGAAAAAACAAATGAATTGATAAATGCATCATCATGCAGTAAGGAAGCAAAAGCGGCAGCGGAAGCTTGGCTGGCTGCAGTCGGAACAGAGAGGGAGGCGGAAGAAACAAAGAAATACATAGAAGAATTAGAAGCAGATATTATGCCGATTGACGGTTTGATTGCCTTTGCAGAGTCTGCACATGGAGCAGAGGTTTTTGGTGCAGATATGGCAAAGAATATCGCAGAACATGCAAAAGAGATTCAGAAAGCAGGGGCAAAATACTGTGATTGTCCGGCTTGTGCGGCGGTGGAAGCGATATTGGAAAAGAAAGAAATTCTTCTTGGGGAGTGAATGGTAGAGAGAATAGAAGGTAAAATAGGGAAGAGGGGCATCTGTCAGAAATGATAGGTGCTTTTTCTGTATATAGAGGCGTTACAATCAAAAGAGAGATAGTTTAATTTGCAAATTTTTTGCAGTGTTTTTTGGGGTTTTAGCTGTGAATGACGGTTAGGCAGAAGTTTTTGATAGGAAAAATGGTAAAAATTTTTTTATATTGAATAAAAAATATAATTATGGAAATACTGGTAAAGGAAAGGATGCAACAATTTGAATAAAATGTTGCATCCTTATTCTGCTTTATATATCGGTGAGAACGAAAATTAGTTTATAGGGATTTTTGATTTTTTCTATTTTTTTATGGATTTTTTTAAGCCGGTTTTATTTTTCAGTTTTTTATTATCAGGAAAATTCTTTTTTTGTTCTTATTTCTAGTATTCCCCATTTAGAGTTCTGTATGCAGAAATACTTGATCTTTTTCGTCTTGTTCAATACCAAGATAACGTTTGGTAATATGATAAGAAGAATGGTTGTAAATCGATACCAAAAGGGCTGGATTTGTACCGGATGCCCATGCATGGTATCCAAAGGTTTTTCTAAGGGAGTGAGGGCTGACCGGATCGGGAAGCTGCAGGGCAGTACAGGCAGTACGGATAATACGAAACGCCTGTTCCCGACATAGAGGGGTCAGGCTGTGTTTGGCAGTAAAGATATATTGTTTTTCTGTAACGGAAGGAAGGCTTTCTAAATAGAGAGCAAGTGCTTGTATTACGTTGTGGTTTAAGGCTATCAGCGTTCGTTTTTGTGTCTTTTTTTCAATCATTTCTAAATGTGCCCGAAATCGTTTGCTTTCCACTTGATAGACCGTTCCCCATGTGAGGGATAGGATATCGCTGATTCGTAAAGCAGTATTGACTGCGGTGCAGATAAGGGCATAATTTCTTAAATTTGGTTTTTCTGTTAAATAAAAATTCTTAAGTGATTCTAAATCTTCCTTATTTCGGATGGGTTGTGTCGTACTCATAAATTCCTCTTTTCTGTATGGCTGATTGGTGAAAAAGCCTATGGTTGCCATACAGACCTAGACTTTTTTTCTGGAATAATTTTACAAAATTATGCAACACTTTATTCAAATTGTTGCATGGTTCTAAAATTTGTTTTATCTGTCTAAGGAAAGGTTGGCAGAAGGCAGTCAAACAAGGAGGTAGAGATGTTAAAGATAACAATTAAGCCGGGCGAATATGTCATGATTGGAGAAGAGATTAAAGTGATTTTTGCCGGAGGAAGCGGCAACAATATGCATCTGATGATTGATGCCCCAAGAGAACTGAATATTGCCAGAAGTAAGTTGCTAGAGAAAAAAGAAAAGTATTATGTAGATCAAAAACTTCCAGCAGAAGCAGTTAAGCAGATTCAGCGGATTATTATGGAAAATAAGCTGCCAAAGGAAGTACCGTTTGAAAGGTTTGGAAGTTAGCAGTCAGGATAATACCGATTCGGCAAACCCGGGAGCTGAAAAGGATTATTATAAAAACATTTATTAACTAAACAAAGCACCCGAACGGATTCGGGGAAGACATTTACCTGAAAAAAGAGATCTTGCTTAAAAAGGCGGGAGGTCAAAAGCAAAAAGAAATGTTATTTTTTGGGAGAATGTAAGAGTATAAAGGAGGATAATTAATTATGAGTATGTTTATTCAACACAACATGTCAGCTATGAACGCAAACAGAAATTTAGGAGTTGTAACCGGTTCTCTTTCCAAGTCAACTGAGAAACTTTCCTCTGGTTACAGAATTAACCGTGCAGGAGATGATGCAGCAGGTTTGGCAATTTCCGAAAAGATGAGAGGACAGATTCGTGGATTAAATCAAGCAAGTACCAATTCACAGGATGGTATCTCTTTGATTCAGACCGCAGAGGGCGCATTAACCGAAACACATAGTATTTTACAGAGAATGAGAGAACTTGCAGTACAGGCATCCAATGATACGAATACAGATGATGA
Source organism: uncultured Lachnospiraceae bacterium (assembly GCA_910585855.1). Lineage (GTDB taxonomy): Bacteria > Bacillota > Clostridia > Lachnospirales > Lachnospiraceae > MGBC114844. Next base: position 2,551 of record CAJUGZ010000221.1, read on the forward strand.
TCGTACTCAGATTCAGAATGAAATTGTACAGTTGACAAATGAAATTGATCGAATTGCAGGAACGACAGAGTTTAATACGAAGAAGTTATTAGACGGAAGCCGTGCTGGGGCTGTTACGGAAAAAGCAGGATCGGCAGCGGTAGAGGGAACATTTACTAATAGTATGGTATCGGCTGAAATTACAACCAATAATTCAGATGTGGCGTCTTATACAGAGATTGCACGGATCGAAATTACAAAAGATTTTACAGATGGAATGTCTACTTCTAGTAAGAAATATTCTGATACTGAGTTGGATACAGCATGGAATTTAATTAAAACAGATATTATCGCAGATGGAGATACAAAAAATTTAGAAAAAGTAGTTTCGGCTGCTATTAAGACTTTAAAGACAGGAACTTTAAAAACAGCACAGGATAATTTAAATGCTTATCAAACTTCGCAGGAAACCAATACAGAAAAGCTTGCGGAATTGATAGAAACCATAAAAGGATTTGATGAAACTGCTAAAACAGGGGCAGGAAAAGAGAGTATTTTTGCAGAAGGTGTTTCAATAGAAGATGTAACAAAAGCATTTAATGAGTTGGTTGCTTTGTATGAAAAATCAGGAAATACAACTGGAAATTTGGATATTACAAATGCAAGTATAGATTTTGATAAACTTTTTTCTACATCAACTACAGCGATTGGAATTGCAAATTTTGGAGAATTAACAGCTACAGGTATTGGAACACAAAAAGCAAACGGTGCTACTGGAACAGATGATACAGCATTAACTACTGCTAAAGCAGCTGCAACAGACACATATAATACTTATACAACAAATTTAAAGACTACATTAAAGAGTCTGGCAGCAGAAATAGCAGGTGTAAATATTCAGGCAACTAAGAATCAGGATGAGTTAGATAAGGAAAATAGAAAACTTGAATTGCTGGAAAATGGAGATTTGATGCAAGCTTTGACGGAAAGAGAACTTGCTAAAGTGAAATATGAATTGGATACCAACGCTTCACAAAGTGAAAAGGATATTGCGAAAGTGCATCAGGATGCTGCTCAAGCTAAAATTGATAAGTTAAATGTAGCAGAAACAGTTCTTACAGTTTCCGATTTATTTGGAAATACAGCGGATACATCAAAGTTTGAAATTGATTCAAAAGTAGCAGAGGATGGTACGTTAAAAGTAACATTAAAGAATGATCCATCTGATTCATCAAAAGATACTATCATTACGATTAATAATGCAAATCAGTTAAAAGCAGGAGATGTAGTAACCATTACTTCACAGGCAATGGTAGAATCTCATTCTGCAACAACAGGAAAAGAGGCTCTTCGTTTACAGGTAGGTGCTAATTCTGGTCAGGAAGTAACATTAAGTATTAATAGTATGAAAGCGAAGGATTTGGTAATTGTACAGACAAAGGAAGGTTCTGAGGGTGAAGCATTGGATGTAACATCTCAGGCAAGTGCATCTTTAGCAGTCAATGCATTTGATCTTGCCATTCAGAAAGTATCAACTGAACGTGCAAAAATGGGTGCGATTCAGAATCGGTTAGAGCATACCATTTCTAATTTGGATACTTCTTCTGAAAACCTGCAGGCAGCAGAATCTAGAATTCGTGATACCGATATGGCTGAGGAAATGACAAATTATTCTAAGAATAATATTTTACAGCAAGCAGGCCAAGCAATGCTGGCACAGGCAAATCAGTCTACACAAGGTGTTCTTTCTTTATTGCAATAATAGTATAAAAAACAAAATTAAATATATTATACTGCAATAATCTATCCCCCACTTTGAATTTAAAAGTGGGGGATATTTGTATTTAGAGGATTGGACAATCTTTTATAATAAGATAAAGACTGGTTTTAAATCTGAAATAAAAATGGAAAAGAATTGAAATTGAAAAAAGGTGGTGATATACTAATAGCAGCTATCAGAAAAAAGAAAGGATGATAGAAGATGTGGCTTTTTTTTGCACTGCTTTCTGCTATATTTGCAGCTTTAACCTCTATTCTTGCTAAAATAGGAATTTCTGGAGTAAATTCTAATTTAGCAACTGCAATTCGAACTGTAGTAGTTGTATTTATGGCATGGGGAATGGTCTTTCTTACCAATACACAAAAGGGCGTTTTTAATATTAGTAAAAAAAGCTGGCTGTTTTTAATTTTATCCGGCTTGGCAACAGGAGCATCTTGGCTGTGTTATTATAAAGCATTACAGATAGGAGAGGCATCCAAAGTAGTACCAGTGGATAAATTAAGCGTGGTGATTACTTTGATTTTAGCTTTTTTATTATTACATGAGCCATTTACTATAAAATCTTTTATAGGATGTGTTTGCATTACAGTTGGAACATTAATTATGGTATTTTAGGATATAAAGTTTAGGATATTGAATTTTTTTTATATGTTTTAGGAAATTGCTAATAATAAAATGATAGAAAAGAGATGATAAAAATGGTAATTTCGGAGTTATATCATAAAAAAAAGAGAAGTCTGTCTTTTGAAATATTTCCGCCCAAAAAAGATAGTGAGTTAAAAAATATTGATGAAACATTGACAGTTCTTTGTGAATTAAAACCAGATTTTATCAGTGTAACATTTGGTGCAGGAGGAGGTTCAAACCGAAACCGCACGATTGAACTTGCAAAAAAAATCAAATATGAATATCAGGTAGAACCGGTTGTACATTTAACCTGTTTAAGTTACAATAAATCCGAAATAGATGAATTTTCAAAAATTTTAGTTCAGGAAGGAATACAAAATGTTCTTGCACTTCGGGGAGATAGAAATCCAGATATTCAAGAAAAAGAAGACTTTCACCACGCATCAGATTTAATTGCATATTTAAAACAAAAAGAAGCATTTTGTATAGCAGGTGCTTGCTATCCAGAAAATCATCCAGAATCAGAAAATCGGGTCACTGAAATGCGGCATTTAAGAACAAAAGTAGAAGCGGGAGCAGAAGTATTGATTTCTCAATTATTTTTTGATAATACTTATTTTTTTCGGTTTATAGAGGACTGCAGAATTGCCGGCATTGAAGTACCGATTCTTCCGGGAATTATGCCGGTTATCAATGCTGCGCAGATTAAAAGAATGGTAACGATATGCGGAGCATCTTTTCCTATAAGATTTCAAAAAATTATTCAAAGATTTGAAAATAACAAAGAAGCTCTTTTTGATGCAGGAATGTCTTATGCACTTAGCCAGATTATTGATCTGCTGGTTAATGATATTGATGGGATTCATCTCTATACTATGAATAATCCAGCAGTTGCAAGAAAGATTTGTGAAGGAATTCGAAATATTATTTAAAAAAGGAAAGAGCGTTGCAGACACTACAACGCTTTTCAAATGCAACAAGGAGATTAAGTTATAAGAATTGTATCTTAAATATACAAAAATGTCAAGGAAATTTTGTAATTTTTTAGAGAAATGTAATAGATCCAATCGTAAGTTTTCTGCTAAAAATTTGCTGAAAAGGGAAACTTAGGAATTAGTAGTTGCTGTATTGCAGCTTTTCGGTTATAATTTATCTAAATAGAGCAATAAGGAACTGTAGAAAAATATTCGTATGTTATATTGGATTTGGAAGAACAATATTACAATATCATAAAAAAAGAAAATGGAGGATTTAAAAAATGGCGACACCACATAATACAGCAAAGAAAGGCGATATTGCAAAAACAGTTTTAATGCCGGGCGATCCGCTGCGTGCAAAGTATATTGCAGAAACATTTTTAGAAGATGCAGTTTGCTTTAATACCGTAAGAAATATGTTTGGCTATACGGGAACTTATAAAGGGAAAAGAGTATCCGTTATGGGAAGCGGAATGGGTATGCCTTCGATTGGAATTTACAGCTATGAACTCTATCATGATTATGATGTAGAAGCGATTATCCGAATTGGTTCTGCAGGTGGAATTAGCGATAAAGTAAAGTTAAAGGATGTAGTAATCGGTATGGGAGCATCCACTGATTCCAATTATGCAGTACAATATCAGCTTCCGGGAACTTATGCTCCAATAGCGGATTTTGGATTGTTGAGAAGAGCAGTAGAGGCAGGGGAAGCACTTGGAATTTCAGTAGTAGTGGGAAATACGGTGTCTTCGGATCATTTTTATAATGAATTTCAGAATGTAAACGAATTGTGGAAAAAGATGGGTGTACTTGCTGTGGAAATGGAAGCTGCTGCTTTATATATGAATGCAGCCAGAGCCGGAAAAAAAGCACTTTGCATTTGTACGATTTCTGATCATTTGTTTACGGGAGAAGAGCTTTCGGCTGAGGACAGACAGACAGGATTTACAGATATGATGAAGATTGCTTTGGAAGCGGCAGAGTAACTGGGGGGACGCTGAAAGCGGGAAGATTTTTTCCAGGTTCGCTTGTGCTAAGGAACTGTTACAAAATAACTTACATCTGAAATTTTTATAGAATGATTTATTTTTATAATAGTTTCAAAGTGATTTTTTTGCCATTTTATTATTTTTTAAATGAAAAGAAGATAGGATGCTGCTGGAAAGGGTTGGCTTTCACCGGACGCCAGAGGCGGTTTGCTCCTGTCCTTTGCCTGCTCCGCTCCAAACGGTAAGAAAGTCTACGGCTTCTGATTTCGGTTCATCCAACCGTACGAACCGGGGCGCAATTCGCCCTCATGACAGCCGAAACGAACTGGGTGTAAGGAAGGATTTTACCAACCATAAAACATCCTCTTCCTTATTATCCGGGCTAAACACGCCCCTTTTTTTGCATACCCTGCATAGAAGCAGG
>CAJUGZ010000222.1 GCA_910585855.1 uncultured Lachnospiraceae bacterium
AGACTTTCTTACCGTTTGGAGCGGAGCAGGCAAAGGACAGGAGCAAATCGCCTCTGGCGTCCGGTGAAAGCAACTTCTTTCCGGTAGCATCTTATCCTCACCTTGAAACTATCATGGAAATGGATCATTTTATAAAAATTTTAGTTTATAAGTTTATCCCGGGATTTCGGCGTCCCCCTCTTGACAAAAGGGAAAACACTTTTTATAATAAAAAAGTAATTTATGGAATTTTGACGGAGTGAAAGGTAAACTGTCAAGATTTGAGAAAATAAGAATATGGAAAAATTGACTGTGAAGAGAAGTAGTAGGAAGTAGGAAGCTTGCAGAGAGCCGTTTGTTGCTGAAATACGGTAGTGGAATAGTTCTGAACTCGTCTTGGAGTTCTCTGTCTGAAAAAACAAATTATAAAGTAAGCAGAGCGGGGATTCCCGTTATAGAAGAAAAAAACTGAAAGTAAAAAAACAAGAAAATAGGATAAAGAGGTTGCTTTTGGTTTTAGAGTGCATATAAAAAATGATTTTATATGAATTAGAGTGGTACCACGGATAATAGGTCTTTTCGTCTCTAGAGATAGAGGAAAAGACCGTTTTTTTGTGCAGCAGATAGGAGAGCGTGTTTTTTATTTAATTTTATAGGAAAGGAATGAAAGAAATGGAACGAATTTATGATCCGAAAAAAATGGAAAAAAAATGGCAGGAGATTTGGGAAAAGGAAGAAGCGTTTGCTGCCTCTTGTGATTATTCAAAGCCAAAGTATTATGCATTAGTAGAATTTCCTTATCCGTCCGGGCAGGGGCTTCATGTAGGGCATCCTCGTCCATATACCGCATTGGATATTGTGGCAAGAAAAAGACGGATGCAGGGATATAATGTATTGTATCCGATGGGATGGGATGCATTTGGGCTGCCTACAGAAAACTATGCGATTAAAAATCGGATTCATCCAAGGACTGTAACAGAAAATAATGTAAAGCATTTTAAAAATCAGTTGAAATCATTGGGTTATTCTTTTGATTGGAGCAGAGAAATCAATACAACTGATCCTGATTATTATAAGTGGACACAGTGGATCTTTTTACGTTTATTTAAAAAAGGGCTTGCTTATAAAAGTGAAATGCCAATTAATTGGTGTACTTCCTGTAAGGTGGGACTGGCAAATGAAGAGGTGGTAAATGGTGTCTGTGAACGCTGCGGCAGTGAGGTAGTACGCAGAGTAAAAAGTCAATGGATGCTGAAAATTACGGAATATGCAGAGAAGCTGATTCAGGATTTGGATCAGGTGGATTATATTGAAAAGGTGAAGGTTTCTCAAAAGAATTGGATTGGGCGTTCGGTCGGTGCGGAAGTGGATTTTCAGTTAGCGGGCAAGGAAGAAAAATTAACTGTTTTTACCACTCGTCCAGATACGTTATTTGGAGCAACTTATATGGTAATTTCTCCTGAACATCCTCTGGTAGAAAAATATAAAGAAGAAATTAAAAATTATCAGGAATTGATTGATTATCGTGAGATGGCAGCTAAGAAGTCGGATTTTGAGCGTACTGAATTGGCAAAGGATAAGACTGGAGTAGAAATTGATGGTATCAGAGCAATTAATCCGGTAAACGGAAAAGAGATTCCGATTTGGATTTCGGATTATGTATTGATGACCTATGGAACAGGTGCGATTATGGCAGTTCCGGCTCATGATGAGCGAGATTGGGATTTTGCAAAGAAATTTCATCTTCCGATTATTGAAGTTGTAGCGGGAGGTGATGTAGAAGAGGCAGCATATACCAATACCAGTACAGGAAAGTTGGTAAATTCTGATTTCTTAAATGGGCTGGAAGTTCCAAAAGCAAAGGAAACTATTATTGAATGGTTGACAGAAAAAGGGATTGGACAGAAAAAGGTTAATTATAAGTTAAGAGATTGGGTATTTTCCAGACAGCGCTACTGGGGTGAGCCAATACCGATTGTATTTTGCGAAAAATGCGGCTATGTACCGTTGGATGAGAGTGAACTGCCTTTAATGCTGCCGGAAGTAGAAAGCTATATGCCGACCGATAATGGGGAATCTCCGCTGGCTGCTATGACAGACTGGGTAAATACAACGTGTCCTTGCTGTGGCGGTTCGGCAAAGCGGGAAACCGATACCATGCCGCAGTGGGCAGGATCTTCTTGGTATTTTCTGCGTTATACTGATCCGAACTGTAAGGATGCATTTGCAAGTAAAGAAGCACTGGACTATTGGATGCCGGTGGACTGGTATAATGGCGGAATGGAGCATACTACACTACATTTGCTGTATTCAAGATTTTGGCATAAGTTTTTATATGATGAAGGTTTGGTTAATACACCAGAACCTTATCAAAAGAGAACTTCTCATGGAATGATCCTTGGAGAAAATAACGAAAAAATGTCAAAGTCCAGAGGAAATGTTGTCAATCCAGATGATATTGTCAATGAATTTGGTGCAGATACATTGAGAACTTATGAAATGTTTATTGGAGCGTTTGATTTAAGTGCTTCTTGGTCACAGGAAGGGGTAAAGGGATGCAGACGTTTCTTAGATCGAGTATGGAAACTGCAGGATATGATGATGGAGGAAGATAGTTATTCGTCTGATTTGGAAACAAAGATGCATCAGACGATTAAAAAGGTTTCGAGTGATTTTGAAAATTTAAAGTTTAATACAGCGATTGCAGCAATGATGGCATTGATCAATGAGTTTTACCGAAAGGGCAGTGTAACGAAAAAAGAGTATCAGACGCTGTTGATTTTATTAAATCCGGTAGCACCTCATATGACAGAGGAACTGTGGGAAAGTTATGGGGATAACAGACGCCTGTATCAGCAGAGCTGGCCAGAATTTGAGGAAGAAAAGACAATAGAATCTACTGTGGAGATTGCCGTGCAGATCAATGGAAAAGTAAAAGCGACGATAGCAGTTGGATTAGATGAGCCGCAGGACAGCGTAAAGGAAAAAGTAATGGCACAGCAAAGTATAGTAGCGGTGATTGGAGAAAAGAGGGTTGTAAAAGAAATTTATGTAAAGGGGCGGATTTATAATATTGTAGTAAAATAAAAGCTGAAAATCAAATAGAATTTAAATCGGATGGAGGACGCCGAAAGCCGAAGGGAGTGCTATTCCGGGCCCGCTTGCGCTTAGCATTTCCTCGTAGCGGACACATAAGGCACGAAAGTACCGTGCCTAAGTGCCGACGGGAAATGATGACCCTGCATAGCACTCCCTTTGGCTTTCGGCTGTGTATTTAAAATAGTAAGATGTTTGTTGTAGGGGGGTGATGATATGAAAATTTAAAATGAAATTTTTAGTATGTATTTTTGGGATTGCTATATAGAAGGAGATTCGATATAATAAAACAGATAGAAATTTTTTGAAAGACTGGTTTTATTTGGAGAAAGGATATTAAAATATGGAGGATGAAAAGAAATTATATTTATTTGAGCAGGCAGCGATACCAAAAGCGGTTATGTCCATGGCGATTCCTACTGTAATCAGTTCTTTGGTTATGGTAATCTATAATTTGGCGGATACGTATTTTGTAGGAATGTTAAATGATCCGATACAAAATGCGGCGGTGACGTTGGCAGCACCGGTGCTGTTGGCATTTAATGCTGTCAATAATTTATTTGGAGTAGGGAGTTCAAGTTTGATGAGTCGTGCACTTGGACAGAGAAGATATGATTTGGCAAGGCAGGTTTCTGCATTTGGTTTTTATTGTACTATTTTTTGCAGTTTTTTATTTTCTATGATTTATGGTTTGGCAAAGAATCCTTTGCTGCTGTTGTTGGGAACAAATACAGAAACAGCAGCGGCGACAAGTGAATATTTAAAATGGACGGTTGCATTTGGAGCGATGCCTGCCATATTAAATGTGGTAATGGCATATATGGTGCGTTCTGAAGGGAGTACACTTCATGCCAGTATTGGTACAATGAGTGGTTGTTTTTTAAATATTATATTAGATCCCATTTTTATTTTGCCTTGGGGGCTTCATATGGGAGCGGCAGGTGCAGGATTGGCTACCTTTCTTTCGAATTGTGCAGCATGTCTGTATTTTTTTATTTTATTGTATTTAAAAAGACACCATACGTATGTATGCGTCAATCCTGCGAAAATTCGTTTAAAAAGGGAAATTGTATGGGGCGTGTGCGGAGTAGGAATCCCGGCTGCCATTCAGAATCTTTTAAATGTAACAGGGATGACGGTATTAAATAATTTTACTTCTTCTTTTGGATCGGATGCAGTGGCAGCGATGGGAATTGCGCAAAAGATTAATATGGTGCCAATGAATATTGCATTTGGTTTTTCGCAGGGAGTGATGCCTTTAATCAGTTATAATTATGCATCCGGCAATGGAAAGCGAATGAAGCAGACGATTCTTTTTTCTGCTAAGAATATGCTTGCTTTTTTAATTGCAGTTGCTGCTTTTTATTATTTGGGTTCGGGATTTTTAATGCGTTTGTTTATGAAGAATGAAAGTATTGTGGCTTATGGAAGCAGTTTTTTACGTGGGCTTTGTCTGGCACTTCCGTTTTTATTTATTGATTTTTTGGCGGTTGGTGTATTTCAGGCAGTTGGAATGGGAAAAAAGGCGTTTTTATTTGCAATTTTAAGGAAAATTGTAATGGAAATACCGGCAATTTATTTGCTGAATATATTGTTTCCGCTTTATGGACTGGCATATGCACAGATGGTTACGGAAATTATTTTGGCGATTGCGGCGGTATTGGTTTTGAAACGTATGTTTCAAAAATTGGAATTAAAACAAAAAGCATAAAAGATAACATAAATGAAAAAGCAGTTTATTTTGAAAGGAAATAATTCATGGTTAGAGAAGAAAGAAAAACGGCTTCGATAGCAGTTGTATTTGATATGGACGGGGTATTATTTGATACAGAACGTTTGATAACGGACTGTTGGATGCAGCTTGCGAAAGAAGAAGGGCTTTTGCGGATGCAGGAAGTGATGGAAACTTGTATTGGTACGAATACAGCAGATACGATTCAGATTTTAAAAAAAGAATATGGGGAAAACTTTGATGTTGCATTTTTTTTAGAAAAGACTTCTTTTTTATTTCATCAGTTTATTAAGGAACATGGAGTTCCTGTAAAGAAAGGTGTATATGAATTGCTTTCCTATTTGAAACAGGAAGAGGTACCAACTGCGCTTGCTTCTTCTACAAAAGAAAAGAGTGTACTTTCTCATTTAGAGCAAACAAAAATTCGATCTTATTTTAAAGTAATTGTCTGTGGAGATATGGTAAAACATAGTAAACCAGATCCAGAGATCTATTGCAGAGCATGTGAAGGATTAGGGGTTTTGCCAAAAGATGTTTATGCAGTGGAAGATTCATTTCATGGGATTACATCTGCTTATCGTGCGGGAATAAAGCCTATTATGGTGCCGGATTTGATAAAACCTACAGAAGAAATACGTACACTTACCACTGCTGTTTTTTCGGATTTATTAGAAGTAAAAGAGTTTTTTTCTGAATTAATAAAAAAGGAAGGCGAGAGAAAATGAGAGAGATGCTGTTTAAAATGGAACGTCCCGGGCAGGTGCAGGTCGGAGATCTTGTAAAAATTACTGAAAAGTCTCTGCCATATGCTTACTATTATACATTAGAACCTGCAGTAGCAATGTCTGGAAATATTGAATTTCGGGACAGGCTTTTGGCAAGAGAGGGAACAGTAAAACAGATTGAAGAAAATCCAAGGGGATATTATGTAACAGTAGAATTTAATGAACCTTCTTAAAAGAAAGGGTGTTATAAAATAGGGAGGACGCTGAACTCGGAAGAAGGTCTATTCCGGGCTCGCTTGCGCTTAGCATTTTCTTTCGGTTTTGGCGTTCTTTCCAAGAAATTTTTCTATAATTTTGAATATAATAGGATTTAGTTATAAATAAACTGAAAATATTACAAAATAGATATATACATAATGTACATAAGTATGATTGCTTCTGATTAGGCAAGTTACTATAATTATAAACACTAATGTCAAAGGAAATAGATGAGTTGATTCATTAGGGTAATGGGAGGTCACTTATGGTGAATATCAAAGATGCTGACGAACAGCAGTTGGCTGAGATGAAGGCATGGTTTTTTAAAGAAAATGTAAGAATATTGGAAGCACGACAGGAGCTGGAAGAGGAACGGCGGCAGTTTGAGCAGGAAAAAAGAGAAACCTTATCTGATATGGAACACCAAAGAATGATAGATGAGTTATCCAAAAAACAGTTAGAAAGGGAACAGGAACTTTTTGAAAAGAAACTGGCGATTCTGCAAAATGAGCTGCGCAGACTGGCAGAGGATAAACAGCAGTTAGAAAGAGAAAAGGCATTATTAAAGGAGAGAAAGGCAAGACAGCAGAGACAGACAGAATCTACAGCAGCTTCCGCTCGGTTTTTCTTTCGTGGAGTAAATAACGAAACGGCATTAAAAAAGCGTTATCGGGACTTAATAAAAATTTTTCATCCAGATAATATGAATGGAGATACTGTTTCTCTTCAAAATATTAATCAAGAATATGATAAATTAAAAAATATTTACTCGACATAGGAAACAGGCAGGAAAAAGAACAGGCAGACCAATCAAATAGGGTGGTTTGCCTGTTCTTTCGGCGTTTTTTCTGAGAAAATGAAAACTCCTTTTATAGGAGATTATATAAGAGAAACTGTCAAAAATAATTTGACAGTATCAAGATTTTTTTATTACAGTTTGTTCTGTGTTTTTCTTGTAGGTCATTATATCTGTTGGTACACAATCTAAAATATTACAAAGTCGATCAAGTGTTATAGTGTTTACAGGGAGGTCATGTTTCAGACGATGAAGTAGACTGTCAGATAAATGATGGTGTTTGGTTAGGCTGTACCAAGTTTCTCCTTTTTCTTTTGCTGTGAGCCAGAAATTTTCATAAGTAATCATTTGAATTTTCCTTTCTATATATGATGTTTTGGAGATGTAACATCTCTTCTAACTATAGAATATAGAAAATGAAAGCAATATCTTATATAAAAAGAAGATGTTACGGAAAGTAGCTTTTTAGAATTTTCAAGCGGAAATTCGCTGGTGGTGTATGATTTTTATAAGAGGGAGGACGCCAGATTTGAAAACGGTGGGCAGCCTGCTGTTCCGGTTTCCAAAAAGCAAGAAGTTCTAAGACTTCTGCCTTTTTCTTCATCCAACCAGACAGACCGGGGCGCAATTCGCCCTCATTTTAACCGAAACGTAATTGGTGTAAGGAAAGATATTACCAGCCATAAGATAGCCTCTTTCCTATCATCCGGGCTAAACACGCCCCTTTTTTTTCACACC
>CAJUGZ010000223.1 GCA_910585855.1 uncultured Lachnospiraceae bacterium
CTAAGATTTTTTTCACATCCTGCTTCCATGCAGGGTGTGAAAAAAAAGGGGCGTGTTTAGCCCGGATGTTAGGGAAGAGGATGATTTTTGGCTGGTAATATCCTTCCTTACGCCAGTTCCGTTTTGGCTGCAGTAAGGGCGAATTGCGCCCCGGTCTGTTCGGTTGGAGAAAAGAAAAGGCAGAAGTCTTAGAACTTCTTGCTTCTTGGAAACCGGAACAGCCGGCTGCCACCATTTTCGAATCTGGCGTCCTCATAGCAACAAGTATCAAAAATCCTCCACCTTTAAGCATAGGGAGTATCAACACGATTTATTGTTATAATTAATCAAACATCCCTTTAAAATAATCTCTCGTTCTTCATCCGTCAAATCTCCCAACTGCATAGCAAATTCTTTCATTTCTCCATCCTTCACCAGATAAGCCAAGATTTCATTCCTCTTTTCTCTTACCGCAGAAGCAATTCCCGGTATAAAAATACAATCTCCATTTTCAAAAGGAAGATCTCCCTCTGGAATCAAAAATGGCAGCATCCCCCAGTTAATCAAATTTGACCGATACCGCTTCGTTGCATACTCATACGCAATATTTGCCAATCCGCCCAGAACTCTTTGACAAGAAGCTGCCTGCTCCCGGGCTGATCCATCTCCCGGCTTTACCGCAAAAATCACACTTCCAATCTCTGTAGCCCGAGCCTTTAAATCAGGATAAAACTTCTTAATTGTAGAAAATGCCGCACCAATCGCCTCATTCCTTCTCATAGGACAAGCCCCGGTCACACGAACCTCTTCTGCTGCCCGAATCTCCTTTGCCCGTCCTACATAAGCCGGATCTTTTCTAGATAAAGTAAACTCTGCAAGCCCCAAAGGATTGGAACGATAAGAAGACGTTTCCCCGGAAGGAATCAGTTCATCGGTTGTAGTTACCGGATCAAAAATCACAGAAGCTACCTGCAATAAAATATCCTCCGTCAGCTCCGACATCTTTGGCCAGTCCTTAATATTTGGTCCTAATTTCAATTCCACACTTGTATCAGGCTTCCCTACCCCATTATAAACACGATTTTCATAAATTGTCTGATCAAAGAAATACTGTGGATGGGTATACTGTACCTCTATCTCGTCTGCTCCCGTCAAATATCCTTTGTTTGCTGCCGTTGCTGCAATCGAACGTGCATCCATCAAAGCTACGGAAGCAATCTGCCCATTTGTAATCTTTGAACCTTCCCGATTTGGGAAATTTCTGGTAGAATGACGAATACTAAGTCCTTTATTTGCCGGAACATCTCCTGCTCCAAAGCATGGCCCGCAAAATGCCGTACGAACCGTTGCACCTGCCGCCATAAAATCAGCTACCCGCCCGTTCTTCACCAATTCCATAAAAATCGGCTGACTTGCCGGATAAACACTCAGAGAAAACTCATCTGCACCGATATTCTTTCCACGCAAAATATCGGCTGCTGCACATAGATTTTCAAATCCGCCGCCTGCACATCCTGCAATTACACCCTGTTCTACATAGAGCTTTCCATCCCGTACCTTATCCCTTAAAGTAAAGGAAACCTGATTCTGCCCTAAACTAACCAAGGCTTTCTTTTCCACATCCTCTAAAATATCCATTAGATTTGCTTTTAACTCTTCAATCGTATACACATTGCTTGGATGGAATGGCATAGCAATCATTGGTTTAATTTCATCCAAATTTACCGTAATTATCCCATCATAATAAGCAGCCTCTCCCGGATTCAATTCAGCATATTCTTCTTCTCTTCCATGTATTTCATAAAATTCCTTTACTTTCTCATCTGTTTTCCAAATAGAAGACAGACAAGTAGTTTCTGTTGTCATCACATCGATACCGATTCGGAAATCTACGCTAAGATGCTCCACTCCATCCCCAATAAATTCCATCACCTTATTTTTTACATAACCGTTTGCAAAAACCTTTCCGATAATTGCAAGTGCTACATCCTGCGGTCCTACTCCGTTTTGCGGCTTTCCAGTCAGATAAACACCTATAATTTCCGGCATCTTAATATCATAAGTCTGGGACAATAACTGCTTTACAATCTCCGGTCCGCCCTCTCCTATTGCCATTGTTCCCAATGCACCATAACGAGTATGACTATCCGAACCTAAGATCATCTTTCCGCCGCCTGCCAACATCTCTCTGGCAAACTGATGAATCACTGCCTGATGAGGCGGTACATAGATGCCGCCATAACGCTTTGCACAAGAAAGTCCAAACATATGGTCATCTTCATTGATTGTTCCTCCTACCGCACATAAGCTGTTATGGCAGTTTGTCAGTGCATACGGCACTGGAAATTCCGTCAGTCCACTTGCCCTTGCTGTCTGTATAATTCCTACAAATGTAATATCATGAGAAGTCAATCGATCAAATTTAATCTTTAACTTGTCCATTGTTTCAGAAGTGTTGTGCTGCTCTAAAATCCTATATGCTATTGTATTTTTTACTGCTTCTTCCTTTGTTATCGTTTTTCCAAATTTTGCTTCTAAAATTGTTTCTGCATCCCTTGTCGCTTCCACAATCTCTGTACCATGCAATACATAAGCACCGCCGTTTGATAATGTAATCATTTTAATGGTCCTCCCATATTAATATATTTGATAAAGCCCTTTTTATACTTATCACATTATAATTGGTTCATGCTATGATTGCAAGAGTGAATCATTTCTTTTTCTGACTCACTTCTTTTAAATTGCGAATTAAAGATGCCCATACATCCTTTACAATCTGCTGTGCTTTTGGCGTCATATCACATTGAATCCGCATCAGCTCTTCCCAACTATACTTTGTAATCTCTATTTTAATCTCATTTCCAAGCAGATAGGCAGGAGAAACAGGAAGACTATTACAAATCTTTACAAATACAGAAAGACTTGGCAGTCTTGCCCCTGTTTCAATCTGACGAATAAAGACAGGATTTACCCCACAGGCAACTGCCAGTTGTTCAGAAGAACACCGTATTTCCTGACGAACCTTTTTCAGACGTCTTCCAAATTCTTCTGTATCAATCATTCCACAACTATCTTTATTATTTTCATCTTTTACTATAACCGGCTCTGCAAGATTCTGAATCATAGAATGTAAGACATCTCTTACAATAAACTGTATTTCTTCAGTTAATACATCCTGCATTGTTATTAAAGTATTCCATTCCCTCTCTGTTTCTTTTATTACTGTTTCATCTTCCAGTAAATATACTGGTGAAATCTGAAGATTATCGCATATTTTAACCAGCTTTGAAAGACTTGGAAGTCTGGTTCCTGACTCAATCTGACGGATAAATACTGGATTAACGCCACATGCATTTCCCAGTTTATCTGATGTTATTTTTGCTTCCCGTCTTACCTTTTTTAAACACTTTCCAAGCTCCTTATAATCCACTCTATTTAGATTATCATCCTCAAAACTCTCTTCCGTTTCTATTATATTCATGCTCTACCCTTTCTTGTAACGTAACGCTTAATTTTGTTTCAAAAAGTATACATGATAATATACTAAGAAGATAGTTTCTAAAAGTTATTTTTACTAACTCTCTGCTACAAATTAGAAATTTTATATAATTTTTTTCCATTTTCAAAAGTAGCAGCCACGACTTCCTCATACGAAATCGATTTCATTCTAGCAATTTCCTCTGCTATATAAATAAGATTAACAGACGAATTTCTCTTTCCCCGATTTGGCACAGGCGCTAAATAAGGACAATCCGTTTCTAATACAATCCGCTCAAGAGGTGCTTCCTGCACCACTTCCCGCAGCTTTCTGGCATTTGGAAATGTAATCACACCTCCAATTCCAAGATAAAATCCTAAATTCAGACATTCCCTTGCAATCTCTGCTGAATAAGAAAAACAATGAATCACGCCCCCAATCTCACCCGCCTTTTGTGCCTTCAAAATCTCCAATGTATCCTTTGCCGCCTCTCTGCTATGAATAATAACCGGAAGTTCAACCTCCCGAGCCAGTTCAAGCTGACGCACAAACCAATACTTTTGTATTTCCCGCTCCGGGGTATCCCAATAGTAATCCAGTCCAATCTCTCCAACTGCAACAATTCTCTCCTGCAAAGCAGCATCCCGTAAAAACGCCATTCCTGTTTCCTCTAACTCTGCCGTTTCACTGGGATGCACACCAACTGCCCCATAAAAAAAAGGATATTGCTTTACCAACTTCAATGTACGTTTTGAAGAAGAAATACTTGCACCAACATTCACCACTGCTCCAATCTCATGATTTAAAAGTGTTCCAATTAATTCCTGCCGATCAGAATCAAATGCTTTATCATCATAATGTGCATGTGTTTCAAAAATTTTTCCCATTTTTATCTCCTTACTTTGTTGAATTTAAATCAGAGGAAGATTTTCCAAAGAGGACGCCAGATTCTGGAATGGCTGTAGAGGACGCCGGATTCTGGAATGGCTGTTATACTGCTGTTCCGCTCTCCAAAAAGCAAGAAATTCTAAAGTTTCTGCCTATCAATTCATCCAACCGTACGAACCGGGGCGCAATTCGCCCGTACATCAGACAGAACGTTGCTGGTATAAGAAAAGATTCTGCCAACCACAAAACAACATCTCCTCTCCAATACGGGCTAAACACGCCCCTTTTTTTTCACACACTGCATGGAAGCAGTGTATGAAAAAAATCCTAGATTTTTGAACAGAAACTTAAGAACTTCTAGCTTTTCTCCAAAGTCACTGCAGTACAACAGCCATTCCAGAATCCAGCTGTTTCTTGGCTTCTGAAGAAAAAACAAACAAAATGAAAACTTTCTCTATCGCTATCCAGCCAACAGCCAGATTTGGAGGATTGGTTTCCTCTGTCTGCGACTTCGTAGAACGGTTAGAAAGTCTTAGGTTTCTGCCAAAAATCTAGAATTTTTTGCATATCCTGCTTCCATGCAGGGTATGCAAAAAAAGGGGCGTGTTTAGCCCGTATTTAAGAAAGATACTGCTTTACGGCTGGTAAAATCTTTCCTTATATCAGCAACGTTCTGCCCGCTATACGGGCGAATTGCGCCCCGGTTCGTCCGGTTGGATACACCTTAATACAGAAACCTTAGACTTTCTTACCGTTCGGAGAGCGGAGCAAACAGAGGAAGCCAATCCTCCAAATCTGGCGTCCTACCTGAAAAAAACTTCTATCGCATCTTCTAAGAAATTTCAGCCCCAGTTGGCATATCCTTCTCGGAAACTATCAATGCCAGCCTTCCCTGTTCATCTTCTGCACAGAGCAACATTCCTTCTGAAAGTACCCCAGCCAAAGTAGCTGGTTTTAAATTCACCAAAACCATTACTTTCTTTCCAACCATTTCTTCCGCTGTATAAAAAGCCTTAATACCAGAAACAATCTGTTTTACCTGATTCCCAATTTTCACCTGAGAACAAAGCAGCTTCTTAGATTTTTTCACTTCCTCACAGGCGATAATCTCTCCAATCTGAAACTGTAATTTTGCAAAATCTTCATAACTAATTTCTGGTTTTGCCTCTATTTCTATGACACTTTGTTTTTGTTTATCATCATCTTTTTGATTCTCTTTATTTTCTTTTGTATTGGCATCTACTGCTTTTTGCTGCTGTTCTTCTACTGCTGCAAGTACCTTATCCAATTCCAAACGTGCAAATAAAATTTCCGGTGTCTTTGTAACCTGTGTTCCATTTTGAACCTGTCCATACGCATCCATCTGATCCAATTTTCGCTCTGCTGTCCCAAGCTGTGCTAAAATCTTTTCTGAAGTCTGCGGCATAAACGGCTTTAAAAGAGCAGCACCAATACTAATCGATTCTACTAAATTATAAAGTACTGTTGCCAACCGCCCCCTCTTCGCTTCTTCTTTTGCCAACGCCCAAGGCATGGTTTCATCAATATATTTATTACAGCGTTTAAACAATACAAAAATCTCGGTAATTGCATCTGCTACCCGGAGTTTTTCCATTTTTTCAACAACTTTTTTTGGAGTTTCCAATGCAATGTGAATTAAATCCTTATCGACTTCCTCTTCCACTCCTTCATTTGTCACAATACCGCCAAAATACTTATTTGACATAGAAATTGTTCGATTCACCAAATTTCCAAGTGTATTTGCCAAATCTGAATTAACTCGTTCTACCATCAATTCCCAGCTAATAATTCCATCATTTTCAAAAGGCATTTCATGAAGCACAAAATACCGCACCGCATCTACACCAAATATCTTTACTAATTCATCTGCATAAATCACATTTCCTTTGGACTTACTCATCTTTCCATCTCCCTGCAAAAGCCATGGATGTCCAAAGATCTGCTTTGGCAGCGGAAGTCCAAGTGCCATCAGCATAATCGGCCAATAAATCGTATGAAACCGAAGAATGTCCTTTCCTATCAGATGCAGATCGGCAGGCCAAAGTTTTTGAAACCGTTCCGTACTGCTGCCTTCCGTATCATAACCAATTCCAGTAATATAATTGCTCAGCGCATCAATCCATACATAAATAACATGCTTTTCATCAAAATCTACCGGAATCCCCCATCGAAAAGAAGTCCTAGATACACATAAATCCTGAAGCCCCGGAAGCAAAAAATTATTCATCATCTCATTTTTGCGGGATTCCGGCTGGATAAATTCAGGATGCGTCTGAATATGATCAATCAAACGCTGTGCATAACGACTCATTCTGAAAAAATATGCCTCTTCCTTTGCACTCTCCACTTCACGCCCACAGTCTGGACACTTTCCGTCTACTAACTGTGAAGCAGTAAAAAATGATTCACATGGTTTACAGTACATTCCCTCATAATAACCTTTATAAATATCTCCCTGATCATAAAGTTTTTTAAAGATTTTCTGCACCTGCTTTTGATGATCTTCATCGGTTGTACGAATAAATTTATCATAAGAAGTATTCATTAAATCCCAAATTGCTTTTACTTTTTCTGCTACTTGATCCACATATTCCTTTGGTGTAATTTTGCTCTCTTTTGCCTTATCCTCAATTTTTTGTCCATGTTCATCTGTACCAGTCTGAAAAAATACCTGATAGCCCTGCTGTCTTTTAAACCGGGCAATACTGTCTGCCAATACAATTTCATAAGTATTTCCAATATGCGGTTTTCCCGAAGTATAGGCAATCGCCGTAGTAATATAATAGTTTCCTTTACATGTACTGCACATAATAAACCTCCTTTTATTTTTGTCTTCTGCAACAAAAAATCCGTCCTTCGTCCTCCTGATGTCAGGATTCTTAAAGACGGACAATCGCCGTGGTACCACTTTAATTTATCTGTATCTTACAATACAAACCTCACTGCTGTCAG
>CAJUGZ010000224.1 GCA_910585855.1 uncultured Lachnospiraceae bacterium
CCGTTCTCCGAAGTCGCAGGCAAAGGACAGAAGCAAACCGCCTCTCGCTGTTCGTTGAATAGTGGTAGGAATTATAGATAATTCTTTTTCTGTTCCGGAGTCAAGAAACAGCCAGATTCGAAAACGGTGGGCAGTCTGCAGTGACTTTGGAAAAAAGTTAGAAGTTCTTAGACTTCTGCTCGAACACCTAAGATTTTTTTCACATCCTGCTTCCATGCAGGGTGTGAAAAAAAGGGGCGTGTTTAGCCCAGATGATAGGAAAGAAGCTGTCTTAAGGCTGGTAGAATCCTTCCTTACATCTGTTTCGTTTCGGTTGTCATAAGGGCGAATTGCGCCCCGGTCTGTCTGGTTGGAACAAGGAAAAGGCAGAAGTCTTAGAACTTCTTGCTTTTTGGAAACCGGAACAGCATACTGCTCACCGTTTTCGAATCTGGCGTCCCCCCTATCTTCTTTTTAATTGAGTTTTTTATTCTTCCTCAATTATTTGTTGATTGTAGAGATATTCCTCTTATGATAAAATTTTAGTTATCAAATAAAATATCTTTTTCCCAAAAAATATACTATCTCTTGTTTATAGGAAACAATAGAAATAAAATACAAGGAGGAAGCTTATTTATGTTAGACAGAGAAAAAGTAGGCAGAGCAATTTCAACACAGAGAAAAATCAAAGGAATGACACAAAAACAACTTGCCGATTTATTAAATGTATCCTATCAGGCAGTTTCAAGATGGGAACAGGGCATCAGCCTGCCATCTGTAGATATGATTTACGATATTTCACATTTACTCGAAACAACAGTAGACTTTCTTCTAAATGGATCTTCTGAGGAAGAACATGAAATCAGTTATTTAGATGCCGGCTTAGACATAAAAAAACTTTATCTGCTAAAAGACAAACTAAGCCGTCTTACTACCCAAAATGACATGCTGCTTCATGCAAAGTATATCGACCCCATATTTTTTAAACCAAATACAACTGAACTAGAAGACCCTGTCTATGTACTTGCCAATCATGTCCCCGGTTCAAAAGAACGTCTTGCAATGGAACATGGATATGATCGAGAAATCTGTATGGATTTGGCTGCTAATGCAATAAACAATTTAATCCGCTTTGGAGCAAAACCAGTTCTTCTTCAGGCAACGATTGTCTGCGGCAATCATGACAGCGGACAGATTCTTATTATGGGAGAAGCCTTCAAAGAAACCTGTGAAAACAATAATATTGCATTTGCTGGTCTTGAACTGGCGGCGCAGCCGATAAACTATCATCCTAACGAATATAAAATCAATGCTTCGATTATAGGAATTGCCGACAGAAAAAAATTAATAACAGGAAATCAAATCACAGAAGGGGATCGAATCATCGGACTTCATACAGAAGGGATATCCAGTCTAAGCTATCCGATAATAAAAGTTATGATTGATCGAAAACCAGAAATCATCTATACAAAACTTAACTGTCACAGTACTTTTATAGATGAACTTATGAAACCAAATACTTCTTATGCAGCCGTTGTTTGGGAACTTTATACACAAGGGCTTCTGCATGGAATTTTCTGTATCAGCAATTCTCTATTTCGGCGCAGATCCTACAGTAGTATGCCAGAAGGGCTTGGTGCAGCAATTTCTGCCGCATCTATCCCACTTTCCCCGCTGTTTCACTATTTGTATCATTTAAATATGATGAACAAAGAATGTTTTTTTCATCACTTTTCTTTTGGCATTGGAATGTTGCTGGTTATATCAGAAACATCTTTTGATAAAGCAATAAAAATAATTGAAAAACATCATAAATACTATATTATGGGAAAAATAAAAAAGAATGATTCCTACCCCGATGAAAAGGTATGGATAGAAGGAGCAGTCAAATGGTAAAAGCAAGTATACGCAACGGATATATGCTATTTTTATTTCTAATTGCCTCCGTTATTTTAAATGAAATTATTATTTTGGGAAACGATCTGATTGCAGAAGCCACAGACACCATGCTTTCCGGTCAGCCTGTATATTTTTCGAAATTAATGACACCCCTTTTGTGGATAGTCTTACTTGGAACAGTTATATCCTACTTTAAAAATATTTTTGGAAATCACTACAGTGCAATGGTACAAAAAGAAATACGTACCTCTCTTAGCAGACATTTAACCAAATTGCCTTTTTCCTATTTTGATAAAAATGGAACAGGCAGTATTATGACAAGATTAATATCAGATATGGAGGAATTAGGAAAATTTTTTTCAGAAATTCTTCCAAATCTTCTTGTAAATATTGTTACTGTAGTTACAGCAACCATATATCTTATTCAAATGGATGTCTTTCTAATCATTGTATTATTTATCAGTTATCCGATTATGCTGGTGGTAGCAGACAAACTTTCAAAGAAACTGGCAGAATTAGCCAAAAAGCTGCGTACCCACATGGATGAACGTACCGAAAAAGCCTATGATGCCATTCAAGGTATCACAGTCGGCAGAAGTTATAATCTCTATGAACTGCACAAACAAAAAATAGATACCATTGTTGACAATATGGTAAAACAGGCAAGTAAAAGTACACGAATTTCTTCACTTGGCTGGGTACTAAAAAATGTAATCACTACCATCCCTGTTATATTCTGCTATCTATTCGCACTGTACGAAACAATGCATGGCAGAATTACTATTGGAGAAATGCTGGCATTTACAGTAATTCTTAATAGAATTTTATTTCCGATTGGAGATATTGTATTCTGTGTCAACGATATCCGTGAGATTGGAGTATCACTAAAAAGAATACAGGAAATCTATAATCAAAAAGAAGAACGAAAGGGTGGTATGATACAGAAACTGCCCCAAAATATCGGAAAAATTCCTGCTATTGAATGGAATAATATTAATTTTTCCTATAGTAACAGTGATCATCCAGTCTTCCATGATATCAGTTTTTCCATTGAATCTGGTGAACAAACCGCTTTTGTAGGAGGCTCAGGAGAAGGAAAAACAACTATTTTTAAACTGCTTTGCGGTTTTTATGAAAAAAACAGCGGTCAATATAAGCTGTTTGGACATTTCTTTGAAGACTGGGATTTAGAAGCAGCAAGAAGCTGTTTTTCGGAGGTTTCACAAAATATCTTTCTATTTCCCGAAACCATCCGGCAAAATGTGGCCTGCGGAAAAGAAAATGCAACAGACGAGGAAATTATAGAAGCCTGTAAAAATGCCAATATCCACCAGTTTATTATACAGCTTCCAGATGGATATAACACTCTTGTAGGGGAACGTGGTGTATTTCTTTCCGGTGGACAAAGACAGCGAATTTCCATTGCAAGAGCTTTTTTAAAAGACGCACCTATACTTCTTTTAGATGAACCGACCGCCTCTGTCAATCTAGAAGCCGAACAGAAACTGCAGGAAGCAATCGAACGAATTGCAGCGGGAAGAACAGTTATTACTATTGCACATAGACTTTCTACTATTAAAAATGCAAAGCAAATTTATGTTGTCAGTGGTGGAAAAATAGCGGAATCTGGACGTCATCAGGAACTTTTAGAAAAACAAGGCATCTATGCAAAAATGTATGCCAAGGGATAAGGAGTCAATCAAATATGTTTCAAACTTTTTTTCGATTTATGCGCTTACTAGAAGAACGGCTGCCCATCTATTTAGGCGCAATCTTGCTGTCTACTATTGGATTAGCAGGAAGCAAAATTGCCAATTCCTATCTAATTAAAAATATTATCACAGCAGCACAAAACAAAAATACCGATTCGATTCTTTTTTCTGTATTTATAAACTTTGCCATATTTGTATTATGTCTTCTAATCTGGCGCTTTAGTATTATATGTTACAATATTGAAGGAAGAACCGGAGCGGGAAAATTAGAAAAACTGGTATTTTCCAAAGCAATGCGGCTTCCGATGTCCTATTATGAAAAAAATCACAGCAGCAATTTTATGTCACGGCTCATCTTTGATACACAAAAGGCATCGGATATCTACACTTCCAGACTTCGCCGCTTGCTCTCTGCCATACTTTCTACTATTATGTATCTTATTCCTATGCTTTACTTTAGCTGGGAACTTACACTTTGCCTTATAGGAATCAGCCTGCTTGCCTTTGCCGGAAACAGTCTTTTTGCAAATCCAATGAAAACAGCCGGCAGGCTTCTTTCCGACAAAAACCAAAAAATGCTGGAAAAACTAACAAGCATATTGTCTGGTATCGAACTTATTAAAATTTTTCCGATTGGTACAAAACTATTAAACGAATATGAAGTTTCCAACAAAGAATACTTTCATATCCAAAAAAATACCAACCGGTTATCCGCCGGACTAGAATCACTAAACTGTATGTTTGACTTAACTGGTGCATTAGCCTTTTTAGGGCTTGGTATCTGGTTTGTATCACAAAATCGAATTAGTCTGGGTGCACTAACAGCACTTTATTCCCTATACGGCACATTTCGATATGCTTTTTTAGAAATAGGACAATACCTGCCTCAAATGATGAACTGTATTGCTAATGCCGAAAAAATTTTTGAATTTCTTGATATGGAAGAAGAACCCAAACAGTGGAAGATAACCTATTCCGACAACTGCCCAACCCATTCCAATACAACAGAAAAAGAAACCATACTGTCTATACAAAACATCAGTTTTTCCTATAACGGAATACAAAATATTTTCAATCAATTTTCCATGGAGATCCAAAAGGGAACTTTTACAGCAATAACCGGTGAATCTGGATGCGGAAAAAGCACCCTTGCCAAACTTTTACTTGGCTTTTATCCAATAGAAAACGGAACTATATCTATAAACGGAAAAGACTACTGCAATCTTACCCTCAAAGAAATCCGTGAACAAATTGCCTACGTTCCACAAGAACCCTACTTATACGAAACTACGATTGCCGAAAACATATCCTATGGCAAACCCAATGCCAGCCATAAAGAAATTATAGCAGCAGCCAAAGCAGCCAATGCCCATGACTTTATCGTCAAACTGCCAGATGGATATCAGACCATACTAGGTGAACGAGGAAATACTCTTTCAGGAGGAGAAAAACAGCGAATTGCCATCGCCCGTGCTATCATCAAAAACTCCCCTATTATGATACTAGATGAAGCTACCTCTGCACTTGACAACGAATCCGAATCTCTTATACAAGATGCTATCAAAGCCTTAAAACAAGAACATACCATACTAATGATAGCCCACCGCCCCAGCACCATTGCAGCAGCCGATCTAGTTATCCAAATTAATAGTATTTAAAATAACCGCTCTACTCCATCCAGAATATACATCCGAAAGCCGAAGGGAACTGCAAGGTCATCATTTCCCTTCGGCTTTGGATATCCCCCTCCTTATTGTCCCTGCACTTTCCGAATCTCACTTAATACTTCTTTCGGAATCTCAAACTCCACTGTTCCCATATACATTGGTGCTACTTCCCCTTCATCAAACCCAATCACAACCTGATCCTTTTCATTTAAATAAAAAGAGGTTTCTTCCGTAATTGTATGAAAATTCCACTCTTCTATCTCATCATTTAACCAATAGTAAATACTTTCATCTGCATCCATCTGTTCCTGCATCTGTGTTTTAATACTTTCACTAATCAAAGTAATATAATCTGTCCCTTCATAAAAAAGATCTTTTAACTGCAGACGCTCTCCTGTATTGAGATCAATCGTATAATAATAATTCCACTGATATCCGCTTCCTGCTCCCTGATAACAAATCAATTTTAACGTAAAATAATCCTCTGTTGTTGCTAATCTCTCCCCTTTTACTACCACATCCTGATATCCCTCTTCCTCCTCTATATGAGCTTCAAATTCCTTTATCAATTTATCTGTAATTTCCTGAATCTCTGTATTGATTTCATCTTTTGTCCGCTCCAGATTTTCCTGTATCTGTGTATTTTCTGCCGATTCTTCCAACTCTATTTCTGGAACTTGAATATCTGCCATATGCCGATCTGTTTCATACTCATAGTCCCGAAATGTCACTACTTTTACAAGCGAACCAATCAACGGTATCTGTTCCATTGCATATGCCATCTCTGCAGAAGTATTAGGCAAAATTAAAAAAATTCCTGCAAATGCTGCCGCTGCTACAGCCGATACGATTCTTTTTCTTTTTTTATTCTCTTTCTGATTCATTTTCTCTGCCTCCTCTATTGTTTTTCTCAATTTTTCCAACTGTCCTTCTGTCATCTGTAGTTTTAGATATTCTTTTTTTAATGACTGCAGTTCTTGAAATTCCTCTTCCCATGGTTCTTTCTGATTTTTTATTTTAGAAAAATCTCTATTCATATTTTCACCTGCCTACTCCTTCCCTGCTAAAATAATAACCTTGCTCCCCTTTCTCATCCGAAAGAATCCCCCGCAGTTTCTTTATACTGCGGTATAATCTGCTCTTTACTGTACTTAAATTTTCATCAAGAATATCTGCAATCTCTTCTAGCTTTTTATCCTCAAAATATTTTAATAAAATAACGGCTTTATCTTGATTAGAAAGAGTATCTAATGCTCTCTGCAAATCAATATTTTTATAACTATCTTCCGTAAATCCTATCTCCACCTCTGCTGTACTTTTCTCCAAAATTGCCTCATAAGAAAGAAATTTAGGATGTTTTAAATACTGAAAACATTCATTTAGCATAATTCGATAAATCCAAGTTTCTGCATACTCCGCTTTTTTTAACGTATGACTGCTGCGCAATGCTTTATAAGTTCCGTTTTGTACAATATCATTTGCATCTGCCTCATTATGCACATAACTATAAGCCAAACGATAATACTGATTATATTTTTCTAAAATAATCTGTTCTATTAATACTCTATTTGTTCTGTCTTTTTTTTCGAAAAAAAAGTGCAAGATGATTCACCTCCCTTTCTACCCTTCTACTTCATTAGATTTCTAAAAAACAAAAAAAGTTTCACAAGAAAAAAATTTTTTATTATCCTCAACAAGTTTTTGAAAGAGAACACTAGATTGGAAAACAATAGGCTGCCTACCGCTATCCAACTAACAGCGAGAGGCAATGAAAGCCTAACTAAAATTTATTATCTTTAATTAATCTTTTGGAGATAGGATGTTGCCGGAAAGGATTGGATTTCACCGAACGCAAGAGGCAGTTGAATAGCGGTAGAAATCATGTTTTATTACAGAGTAGATTTTTAGAAAAATTTAAATACAATTCTTTTTTTTGTTTCGGCATCAAAAAACAGCCAGATTCGAAAACAATAGACAGCCTGCAGTGACTTTGGAAAAAAGTTAGAAGTTCTTAGACTTCTGCTCGAA
>CAJUGZ010000225.1 GCA_910585855.1 uncultured Lachnospiraceae bacterium
TATTAACAAGAATACGGCATGTTTTCATTGCTGCTGCATGTTTTGCCATCTTTTCCTTTTCATTTACATTGATATATAGAGAAGAGGTATGTCCATATCCGCCGTCTGCAACCAAACGCTCTGCTTTTGCAATCGCTTCATCAAATGTCTTTGCTTTATACATTGCAAGAACCGGTGATAGTTTTTCATGTGCAAATTCTTCAGAAATATCTACTGACTCTACTTCCCCAATAATAATCTTTGTATCTTCTGGTACATCTACACCTGCTAATTTTGCAATTTTATGTGCACTCTGTCCTACAATCTTTGCATTTAAAGCACCATTGATAATAATTGTTTTACGAACTTTTTGTATTTCCTCTGGATTCAGGAAATAACAGCCTCTTTCTTGGAACTCTTTCTTTACTGCATCATAGACACCTTCTAATACTGTAACAGACTGTTCAGAAGCACAAATCATACCATTATCAAATGTTTTCGAATGAATAATTGAGCTGACTGCCATTTTCACATCTGCAGTATCATCAATAATTACAGGTGTATTTCCTGCACCTACTCCTAATGCTGGTTTACCGGAAGAATAAGCTGCTTTTACCATACCCGGACCGCCAGTAGCAAGAATAATATCTGCACCTTTCATTACTTCATTGGTCAATTCCAAAGAAGGCACATCAATCCATCCAATAATTCCTTTTGGCGCACCTGCTGCCACTGCTGCATCTAATACAATCTTAGCTGCTTCAATCGTACATCCTTTTGCACGTGGATGAGGAGAAATAATAATTGCATTTCTTGTCTTTAATGCAAGCAATGTTTTAAAAATTGCGGTTGAAGTAGGATTTGTAGTAGGAATAACTGCTGCAATTAAACCAATTGGTTCTGCAACTTTTTTAATTCCAAATGCAGCATCCTCCTCTATTACGCCACAGGTTTTTGTACTCTTATAAGCATTGTAAATATATTCTGCTGCATAATGATTTTTAATGACCTTATCTTCTACCACACCCATACCAGTTTCTTCTACTGCCATCTTAGCAAGTGCAATACGCTGCTTATTTGCTGCTGAAGCTGCTGCAAGAAAAATCTTATCTACCTGCTCCTGTGTAAAGGTAGCAAACTCTCTTTGTGCTGCACGCATTGCATCCATTTTTGCCATAAGTGCATCCACACTGTCAATCACTGCTGGAACTTTTACATTCTCTGCCATTTTGATTACCTCCTGAACATTTGAAAGTGTCGCCTATCGTTTCCATTTCCCATTAAATTTTTTGTTGTTAATTCTTTAACAAAAGAATAACACTTTGTTAAATGTTTGTCAATAAGGAATTTGTAAAAACCTGTTAATTTGTTACATTTGAGAAAGAAAATCGCACAATATCAGCGTTTCCACAGCAACATGCACAATAGAATTTTAAAAACTTCTTTCTACAAAAATAGACAGGATTTTACCAAATTGCCATATAGAAACATATTGTAAATTTCTTTCATATGCTATAGAATAAATAAGAACTACTTACAGAATTGAGGTGAAAAAAATGCATGGCTATTTACGTGCCATAGGATTTAAAAATATTACAAGTAAAAAAGCACTGACTGAACTGCTCTATGATGTTCTTGAAACCCCAACAGAACAAAAACAGATCAATTTTGAAAACAACGAAAACATTGTAGAAATTAGAAAAGAATATGCAAATGGAGTAGGTATTCTGCTGCATGGCTATTATAATGAAGAAAAAGAATTTCAAATGGAATATTATATTCCCTATATAAAAGGAACTTGTGATCCAATGAACGAGGAAATCTCCATTACCAGACATCTTAATCGGGAATCTTTTGCCGGTGTCTGTGAAGATATGCGCTTAGGTGTTGCACTGATTTATTATGTAGAAAACGGAATTGATTTTTTAGAAACTTCTTCCCGCTTTCGCCGTTCCTCTTTTCGTACAAATATTCAGCTTGCTGCACTTTCTGCTTCTGGTATGATTCTTCTTCCAGTCAATAAGACACAAGTACAGGCAGAAAAATCCCGCATTGCCAGTCAGAACCGCCGCCAGCTTATCTCTGCTGCACAAGCCGGTGACGAAAATGCTATAGAAAATTTAACAATAGAAGATTTAGATACTTATACCAAAATCAACCAACGAATCCGCAGAGAGGATGTACTTACTATTGTTGATACTTCATTTATGCCCTATGGAGTAGAATGCGACCAATACTCTATCTTAGGCAATATTTTAGATATGAGCAGCTATATCAATCACTATTCCGGTGAACAACTCTATTTTCTTACAATAGACTGCAATGATATTCATATCAATCTATCAATTAATCGTGACGATCTTATCGGAGAGCCAAGTGTAGGGATGCGCTTTAAAGGATCTATCTGGCTGCAGGGTACAATCAGTTTTACAAATGAATAATTCTTTCAATCAAAAAGCTCTTTTGTAAATCATAAATCTATGAAAAACAAAAGAGCTCTTTATTTATTTATTTTTTATTTTATTGATATTCTGCTACATCTACCCACTTCATCAGCAGTTCTTTTTCTTCTGGTCTTTTCTTTGTAAGCTGTGCAGCCGCTACAATCGGAAGCCATCTCTGTACATAAGGTTTCGCTGTATCGGTCTTTTTGCAGAAACTATCCAGATAATATTCTGCTTTTTCTTCTGACTGAAGCATCAAAAGCAAATATGTACGAGCAACATCTGCACTGGCATTTCCCTGTGTAGCATGTACCCAGTCAAGAATATAAACTGTACCGTTATCTCCGATAATAATATTGGATGGATTAAAATCTCCATGACAAAGTTTAGTATGTTTTGGCATACTTTCCAATCTTGTTAATAATTCATAACGTGTTGCATCATTTAACTCACTTAATTCCTGAATCTGACGAGTCATTTTCTCTTTCAAACGATTCAATAACGGGCATTTTTTCTTATTAATTTCAATCTGTAAATCTACCATCTGATCGATATATTTCTGCCAATCATCTGGATTTTCTTCCATTAGCTGTGCCAATGTTTTTCCCTCAATAAATTCAGTAGAAAATGCCCACTTATTATCAATCTTGGTCACTTCTAAAATCTTTGGAATGTTCACTCCTGTTTCTTCCACACGTGCTGTATTCAACGCCTCATTCAATACTTCAGAAGCAGGATGTTTTTCATTAAATACCTTCACTGCTTTTCCATCCACCTTATAAACTTCTGCTGTCTGTCTGGAAGAAATTAAATTCTCTTTTGATAATGTACTCATATACTATACCCCTTTCCTTTTTTATCAAATTCTTATCGGATTTCTCTGATTCTTCCTTCCTATAGAATCCCAATCCCTTTACGAACTCATTATAGCACAACAAAATAAAAATGTATATCTTTATTCAAAATTTTATTCCGTTTTTCTTGTTTTCTGATTATTTATAGATAGTTTCGATAAATTTTCTATTCAATACTATCTTCTTCATATTCAATAAATACATTCAAAGTTTTACATAAATCTATTATCTTCTTTTTATTATATTTCTGCCCTTCTGCATTATATAATAATTCTACAACAGGACGTTCATTAAATTTCGGATTCTGCCGGATAACTCTTCCCATATCACCATTACTTAACCGAACAACTGCTCCAATCGGATAATGAACAATCATACTTAAAAACACATCTGCATACTCTTTATAAAACAGTCTGCCGCTGTTATATTTTAAAAATTCAATTGCTTCCTGTACTTTTCTATGACAAAACCCAATCCCGCTGATCATCTCATCAAATACATCACAAATACTGATTACTTTTACCGCTTCTGGTATTCGCTCGGAAATTAAACGCATTGGATATCCGCTGCCGTTTTCATATTCATGATGCATCAATACAATCTCTTTTGCCCGTTCTGTCAGCCATTTCTCCTTTCCCAATGAAAGATATCCATTTGTTGTATGCCTTCGATATTCTGACTGTTCCTGTGCAGACAATTTATAGATATCACAATTCTCATACGGCACAGTAAGATAGCGCAGTCCAATATCATGCAAAAGACCACCCTTTGCAATATCCATAACAACTGCTTTATCCATTCCCAATCGAAATGCTAACATAGTAGCAAAACTGCAGACATGAAGTGAATGAATAATCATATCATTTTTTTCTTCTTTCATTTCAATCATATAACTGCCAATTTCTTTTTCTAATAAAATCGACTCAATTAAATCTTCCGTCATTGTACAGATATTTTCAAGTTCCTTATTATTTTTATAAATATGATGTTCCAAAGCAAATTTAACTTTCCCCACCATTTCCTTTGCTATCATATAAAATTCATACTCTTTCTTTGGTTCTTCTGGTTCTTCACTTTCCTCTATATAGACAAATTCGATTTTTAATAACGGCAGCTTATCAATATATTCTTTTTTTAATATCGTTCCCTTTGTCATAAGAACATGAAACTCTACCGTATAAACATCTTTTGCCAATATTTCTCCGCCTTTTAAATTTTTTACTAAAATCTTCTTCATTGACTTGCCTCTTCTTAAATCCTTCTAACGGAAACAGCACTCCATAAAGTATTTTCTACTATTATGAAGTGCTATTTTACCAGACTTAATTCCCCTTATTCTCTATTCAATTGGAATTGTTTTACATGTAATCGCCTGCTCTAACGCCTGCTTTTCTTCTTCACCCAAAGTAATAAAGGACTTACCTTTTATAATTTCTTTCACATAGGTATAACAGCCTTCCTGACTATGCATAGAATTCATTACATAACCACTGTTTTCCTCGTCCAAGATTGCAATGGAAAAGCTCAATTTGCCTCCCATTTCCTGAAAAGCATCGTATTTTACAATTCCTATTTTCTGATACGCACCTTTTAGCTTTTCATACAACTCTTCAATCTTTTGCTGCTTTTTTTTATCTTTTTCTTCTAGCTCGTCTATTTCTGCGAATTTTCTAAGAATTGCTTCTTCCATCGATTCCGCATCTTTTCCCCTCATAAAATCTGTATAATTTCTGGTTAATTGTTTTAATTTTCTTTTAGTATTTATCGTCATAACCAATAAAAAAATAACTAAAATCAATAAGAAACCCATTATTCCAAGTATTAGGAAATAAGTATCAAATCCCAGATAACTCTCTAACATCTCTGCCATTTTACTCAACCACCTATACTTTAATTCTTTTGAATTCGTTCTATTAATTCTAATAAGCGTTCTAATTCTTCACCTGAATAATATTCAATTTCAATCTTTCCTTTGCTTTTATTTCGTTTATGTATTGATACCTTACTGCCAAATATCTCCTTCATCTTTTCTTCCATTTTTTGATAAGCAAGCTCTTCACTCTCTGAAAAAACAGATTCTTTTTTTTCTTTCTTTGGTTCAAGATAAAGTTTTACCAATCGTTCCGTTTCCCGAACACTTAACTTTCCATCAAATACTTTCATCGCCAGCAGATACTGTTCCTCTCCATTTTCAACTGCCAACAATGCTCTTGCATGTCCGCTTGTAATCATATCCTCTGCCAACATCTGCTGTACTCGCTCCTCTAGTTTCAGTAAACGTATCGCATTTGTAATAGCAACTCGAGATTTCGATACCCGCTCTGCAATCTCATCCTGTTTTAATTGAAACTCTTCCATCAGCCTTTTATACGCCATCGCTTCTTCCAATGGATTTAAATCTTGTCTTTGAATATTTTCAATTAAAGAAATTTCAACAATCTGCTGAGGTGTATAATCTTTAATAATTACCGGAATTTCTTTTAATCCAGCTTTTTTGGCTGCCCTCCAGCGTCTTTCTCCTGCAATAATTTTATAATATTCCCTTTCTTTTTGTACAATCAAAGGCTGTATCATGCCATACTGCCGAATCGAATCTGCAAGTTCATCCAATAAATCCTCATTAAAATTTTTTCTCGGCTGTTCCCGATTTGGTTCAATCTCTGTAATCTTTAGCGTTACTGTTGGATTTTCTGTCGTTCTCTCCATACCTGCATCTTCTTGATTATTTTTAAAAGAAAGTGCATCTCCCATTGGAATCAAAGAATCCAGCCCTTTGCCTAATCCTTTTCCCAAACTACCCTTTTTTACTGCCATAATCCACCTCTTTTCCCATACAGTAACTACTCCTCTTTTCCTTTATTAATCACTTCTTCTGCTAATAAACGATAACTTTCCGCCCCTGCAGATCTGCTATCATATAAGTTAATTGGCTTTCCATGGCTTGGTGCTTCCGCTAAACGAATATTTCTTGGAATAATAGTCTTATAAATATTTTGCTTTAAATTATATTTTACATTTTCCACTACCTGCAGAGACAGATTCGTTCTGGCATCATACATTGTAAACACAACCCCTTCTATCTCTAATGCAGGATTTAACCGCCGCTGTACCAGTTGAATGGTATGCATAAGCTGACTCAATCCCTCTAATGCATAATACTCACATTGTATCGGAACTAATACCGTATCCGCTGTTGTCATAGCATTGACTGTCAACATACTAAGAGACGGCGGGCAATCAATTACAATAAAATCATATTCCTCACGAATTGGATGAACCTGATCGGCAACAATATACTCCTTCCTATCAATCCCAATCATTTCAATTTCTGCTCCAGACAGATTAATATTAGATGGAAGAATAGATACTCTTTCAATAATATTTCCTATTAAACAATCTTTGAGTTTACATTCTCCAACCATCATTTCATAAATTGTATTTTCTAGATTATTTTTATCCAACCCAAATCCACTGGTAGTATTTCCCTGTGGATCCATATCAATTACTAAAACCTTCTTTCCTACTTCTGCCAGACATGCAGAAAGATTGATTGCCGTTGTAGTTTTTCCTACTCCGCCTTTTTGATTTGCAACTGCAATTATTCTACCCATTTCAAATAGCCTGCACCTTTCTGATATTCTCTTATTGTGGTCTGCATTTTCATATTTTTAATTTTATCATATCTTATATTATTTTTCTATATTCTGAGTATATTTTCTTTATTTTTTATTTACTCCAATTTTTTCATAATTAGTAAATTAAAAAAGGAAGGTTTTTCCAAGAGGACGCCAGATTCGAAAACGGTGGGCAGCCTGCTGTTCCGGTTTCCAAAAAGCAAGAAGTTCTAAGACTTCTGCCTTTTCCCTTCTCCAACCAGACAGACCGGGGCGCAATTCGCCCTCATTGTAGCCGAAACGACACAGGTGTAAGGAAGGATTTTACCAACCGTAAGACAGCCTCTTTCCTATTATCCGGGCTAAACACGCCCCTTTTTTTTCAC
>CAJUGZ010000226.1 GCA_910585855.1 uncultured Lachnospiraceae bacterium
CCGACGGGAAATGATGACCCTGCATAGCACTCCCTTGGGCTTTCGGCTGTGTATTCCAGACCGAAAAAATAATAAAATGCTTGCTGTAGTGCGAAATAATAACAAGAAATAATATCCTCTTCATAGATCTCCCCTTCAAATCTAGCTATTTCTATCAGTCAGAAAACTATATTAAAATTATATTATTATAAAAATCACAATATCAAACAGTAGCAGAGGAACTTTCTAAATACAAATGAAATCTTTTTTAATATATCTTAATTTACAAAAGATAAGTTACAACACCAAAAATTGAAAGGAACTCTATTCTGAGTTCTATTTAACATTTCCTTATAACAAACACATAAGACATGAAAATACTATGACTAAGTACTGGCAAGAAATGATAATCCTAAATAAAGCTTCTCTCAACTCCAGATAGCTGAGTTGGTAGAGCAGAGGACTGAAACTCCTCATGTCACTGGTTCGATTCCGGTTCTGAGCATTTTTTTATGTCTGAAGAGGACAGACACATTATAAATATTGAGGTTAGTTTTCAAATCACTTTATTTTCTGGTGGAAATGCGTAGCCAAAATCGGAAGGAAGGTCTACGCAGGGTCATCATTTCCCGTTGGCACTTAGATGTTGTATTGTTGTATTTTAGCGTCTTATATGTCCGCTATATGGAAATAGGAAATGCTAAGCGCAAGCGGGTTCGGAGTAGACCTTCCTTCCGATTTTGGCATTCTCTCCTCCACCAAATTCCAAAATACTTATTAAAGATTAACATTTATAAACTTGTGTATTTTTACTTTACTATGTTATACTAACATATATTACTTTACACAATTAACAATATGTATTATAGATTAGGAGTCTACATGGAAATGGAAAAAGTTACAATGCAAGATATTGCGGATGCTCTTAATATATCAAGAGTTACCGTCAGCAAAACATTTAATAATCAAGCCGGAGTTTCTAGTTCGCTTCGGGAGCTTATATTTGAAAAAGCAAAAGAACTTGGATATACAAAAGTCCCTTATCAGACAACAGAACAAGCAGAAGCACATACAATAGCCCTAATTGTATCCAGACCAGATTCGGCAGTCTTTTGGACAAGTATTATCCATCGTATGGCACAAGAACTTTCAAACTATAATATTAACCTTATGTACACCTATGTCCCTTCTGTTTACAATAAGTCCTTTACATTGCCTTCCATTCTTTTAAGCGGGAGTATAGACGGCGTTGTTGTACTTAATGTCTATGATTTAGAAATTTTAAGCATGGTAAACAAACTATCTCTGCCAAAAGTCTTTCTAGATACTGTCCCTTCTCTGACCAGCCGCCAATTATGCGGTGATCTGCTTCTTATTGAAGGATACAATACTATATTTGAAATCACAGAATTTCTAATACAAAGCGGACATAAAAATATTGGTTTTCTAGGTGATATTAACTATGCTCAGACCAATCTGGAACGATACCACGGCTATTGTGCGTGCATGGAAAAACACAATCTCTCTATTCGCCCTGAACACTGTCTTACTGGAAAAATCGATATCTTTTCCTATGAAAAAGAATTAAATACTTATTTAGATCAATTATCCAGCTGGCCCAGTGCCTTTGTATGCGTCAGTGACTATGTGGCACATTTTGTCAAACGTTATATGGACGAACACCCATATTCTCTGCCGCACCCGGTTCTTTTAACCGGATTCGACAATGCAGACGAATATACCAATGTAGCTGGACATATTATTACTGCCAATGTAGCAACTGATTTACTTGGCAAACGCTTGGCTTTACAGCTTCTATTCCGAACACAGCACCCGGAAGCCCCTTATGAAGTTACCTTTATTCGTCCTACAATTATTCGTTAAGATCAACAATAAAATACCAAAATAAAATAAATATCTTAAATATGTTGACATATTTTTACACTTGTGCTATAAATAGTATATAGTCCTTTATAACTAACATGATAGTAACTATTATGTAACTTTCAGAATATGAAAGGAGTTCAGATATGAAAGATACAGGTGTTGTAAGAAAGATCGACGAGTTAGGACGTTTCACATTACCAATGGAGTTAAGACGCAAAATGAATATTGAAGTTGGAGATCCATTAGAAGTATTTGTAGATGAAGAAAGTATCATTTTAAGAAAATATATTGCCAGTGATATTTTCACAGGAAATACAGAAGATTTAATTGAATATCAGGGAAAGAAAATCTCGAAAAAGACAATTTTTGAGCTGGCACAGCTAGTAGGTCTTAAAATGACAGAGCAATTTTGAAATTCAAAAAGAATCAAGCGCCTATCCCTCCCATTTTTCTTGATTCTTTTTATACAATATTTGTTTCCGAATTATTCCCTCCCATGGAATAATTCGGACCTTTCCTCTAACATAAATGCAACGGTTATAATAACCGTTGCATTTTCCCCTTTTTTAATCCTATTTTATTGTGAACGATAATCCATAAAACTAATATTCATATCCACATTTCCTTCTATTCCATCCACTTTTCCGCTCTCTGTATACTGCCACATTTTAAAATCATATGGATATTCTGGTATATTTATGTAACCTGCAAACCAAACGTCATAATCTGTAAGCCGTTCCAAATCCAATTTTGTAAGCAGCCATCTCTTATTTGAGTAAATCATAGAAGAATATCCCGCTGCCTCCACATATTCACAAAAAGCAATTGCATTATCCGTAAGCTGGTGTACTGTAAGCCCGTCCGTTCTTGCTGTATCTGATGGAATCTCTTCCGCATCATAAATAATCGGATAAGTCAAACGATAATTTCTAATATGTTCTAAAACAAACTGTGCTTCCTCTACTGCTTCCTCTTCTGAAACTGCCTGTGAAAAGAAATAGACACCAACATCTAACCCCGCATCTAAAGCCCCCTGTATATTGGCTTCAAAGTAATCGTCCAGCATAATCCTGCCTGTACCATATCCACGATATCCCAAGCGAATAATTACAAATTCGATTCCGTCATCCCTCACCCTCTGCCAGTCAATCACTCCCTGAAAAGAAGAAACATCAATTCCCTGTTTTGATACCCTCTGCCCACTGATAATATAATTCTTTCTGCCATACAAAGACTGTAAGCAAGTCCAATCATATGGGTGTTTTGGCACATTCGGCAAAATCGGAAGACGGATTTCATTCCCGTCCGAATCATAAGTAAGAATTGTTTCCCCGGAATTTGCCGCCAGATACGACTCTTGAAAATATTTCAAATTTTCAACATCTCGATTTAATGTCATAATTTCATCATTTAATGTTGTACCCTGTTTGGTAAGATCGGCTATCGCTTCCATAGCCTTTTTCATACTTCTGCTTTGAAATATTGTAGAAATAATAAGAATTACTGCA
Organism: uncultured Lachnospiraceae bacterium; assembly: GCA_910585855.1. Lineage (GTDB taxonomy): Bacteria > Bacillota > Clostridia > Lachnospirales > Lachnospiraceae > MGBC114844. The sequence goes on from CAJUGZ010000226.1 coordinate 3,375, forward strand.
AGTACCAAAATAACAACAGATTCAAACACAATAATCTGATTCTTTGTCTGTCCCGACTTCCTGCGATTTGGTACTTTTACTGGTGCCACTTTCCTTTCCTTTTCCGCTTTCTTTCCTCCCCGCCTCTCCTTTGGCTCTTCTTTTTCTTCTTCCTCTATAAATTCAAATGGATCTTCCTCCATATCCCAAGAACGCTTTTTAAATGGAGTCTGATTTTCTTCTGTACTTTTTCTTTCCATTTTATTCCCCTTTCCAAATATACTGTCCCTTATTTCTACACTCCTGCCCCATTACACAGACTCTCTGATTGTAAGCTGATGCTTTACAATAACTTTCGGTTCTCTGTTTCCCTTTGCATTTAAAAACTCCAACATTCGCTGCATAGCCAAAACGCCCATTTCATAACGTGGCTGAACAATCGTTGATAAAGACGGATGCATATATTCCGCAAAATCCAATCCGTCAAAACCAAAAACCGCAATTTCATCTGGTATCTTTACTCCGTCCTCCAACAATGCCTTTTCTGCCCCAACTGCCATAGCATCGGAAGCAGCAAAAATTGCAGTTGGCTTCTCCGACAACAAAAAAAGCCGCTTTGCTCCCTTATATCCAGCCAAAAAAGTATAATTTCCTTCTATCAAATATTCCTCCCGAATTGGAATTCCATACCTATTTAAAGCATTTTGATATCCCCTGATTCTTGGAATCCCGGCATTTCTCTCATCTTTCTCACCAGATATCATAGCAATTCGTGTATGGCCCCTTTTAATCAAATACTCCACTGCCTCATAGGCCGCCCGTTCATTATCAATCGTAATCGAAGCATATTGTCCTTCTGGTTTAATATTACTTTCACAAGAAACCGTAACCAACGGAATATGAAACTGTTTGATATCCGTATAAAACTCCTCTGTAATTTCTCCGCCAACAATAATAATTCCATCTACGTTTTTCTCCACAAAATTTTTTATACAGGAAGTCATTTTCGACCGTTCCTTATTGGTATTTGTAAGAAAAAGAGAGTAATCCGCTTTTCCTGCTTCTGCTTCAATCCCTCTTACAATCTCAGTATCAAATCCGTTTTTCAAATCCGTCAGCAAAATACCAAGTGACCTTGTTGCATTTGTCTTTAAACTTCTTGCTATATTATTGGGATGGTAATTTAATTCTTCAATCGCTTTCAATACCTTTTCCCTTGTTACTGGTTTTACATTTCCATTTCCGTTAATCACACGGGATGCTGTACCTAATCCTACTCCCGCACGTGCTGCTACATCTTTTAAACTAGCCCTTCTCATTGTCTAATGCACTCCTCTTTCTGCAGAGCATCTGTCTTATAGTGATTGTCGTTTTATAATACCATGATATAAAAGATTATACCACAAAATAAGAAAAAAGAAAATAAAAGAATAAAAATTACAGAATATTGTTCCTAAAATGATACAATTAAGAAAGGATTATCTCTATTCTCCTATAAAAAAATTCATAATCTCAGATATAGTGACATTTTTTCCTATCTATGGTAAAATAAAACAGCAAATTTATAATTATTTTTCCAAATAGGAGCAAACAATGAAAAAAACTCTAACGAAAGCACTCATTGATTATAGCCAATCCGATTATTATCCCTTTCATATGCCGGGACATAAACGCAGCCATACTCTGCCCTTTCCCAATGCCTTATCTGTCGATATCACAGAAATTGATGGATTTGACAATCTGCATCATCCAAAAGGACTTATAAAAACCGGAATGGAAACTGCTTCCCGGCTTTATCATGCAGATTACTCTTACTTCTTAGTAAACGGCAGTACCTGTGGTATTTTAAGCTCTATCTCTGCTGTTACTCATCCTAACGATACTATTTTAATAGCAAGAAACAGTCATAAATCCGCTTATCATGCTGCTTATTTAAACCAATTACACCTGCACTATCTCTACCCAGAATCTATTCCAAACTGTGAAATAAGCGGTGGAATTTCTCCTGAAAAACTAAAAAAACAGCTTACAGCATCACCAGAGATAAAAGCCGTATTTCTCACCTCCCCAACCTATGAAGGAGTAGTATCTGATATCTCTGCTATTGCAAAAATCGTCCACAATTTTCATATTCCTCTTATTGTAGATGAAGCCCATGGCGCACACTTTGGTTTCTGTGATGCTTTCCCACAATCAGCAATTACTCAGGGTGCTGATATAGTAATTCAAAGCCTCCACAAAACACTACCCGCTTTAACCCAAACAGCCCTGCTGCACCAAAACGGCTCTTTGGTTTCAAAAGCACGCTTAGAAAAATTTTTAAGTATCTATCAAACCTCAAGCCCCTCCTATCTGCTTATGGCAAGTATTGATACCTGCCTATCCATATTAGATGCAAAAGGAACAAAAATCATGCAGGATTATGCAGAAAAATTAGAAAATATTCAAAAAGAATTATCTATATGCAGCCCGATTTCTTTAAAAATACTCCCCAAAAAGAAAGAATATGCTATCTCTGATATAGATCCTTCCAAACTGCTGCTATTTGATAAAAATAAATCCATCTCCGGCAAAACCCTTTATCAAAAATTACTGCAGTCCTATCATCTGCAATGTGAAATGTATATGGGAAGTTATGTACTTGCTCTTACTTCTTGTATGGATACCTCAGAAGGATTTTTAAAACTTCTTTCCGCAGTCAAAGAAATGAACCTAAAATCCACACAAACAACAATACCCTCTGCAAATAAAATACCTCCACTGCCACAACTGCAGCAATTTAAATTAAAAACCATTTTATCCATTGCAGAAAGTGAACACTATCCAACCAGATCAATACCTCTCACAGACGGACAAAATAAAATAAGTGCCGATTTTATCTATCTATATCCGCCCGGAATTCCCCTTGTCGTTCCGGGAGAATGTTTCTCAGATAAAATCCTTGAACAAATACTATGGTATCAAAACCATGGATTTGAAGTACTTGGCGTACAAAATCAAAAAATAAATATAATAAATTTATAAAAAACACTTATACTTTTAAAAGAAAGGAAAAACAGGAAAATAAAAAATCCTGTTCAATAAAACTATACTATGGGAACTATATTTTATTTAATTGGAAAAAGTGCAACAGGAAAGGATACTATCTATAAATTACTGCTGCAAAACCCGCAACTTTCATTAAAACCAGTTATTCTTTATACTACCCGCCCTATTCGGGAAGGAGAAACAAATGGAATAGAATATTATTTTACAGACTTAAATGAACTAAAAAAACTGCGTATTCAAAATAAAATTATTGAAGAGCGAACCTATCATACCGTTTTAGGAAATTGGCACTATTTTACTGTAAATGATACCCAATTTACCTCCTCTTCTCCTCTCCTTATGATTGGTACATTAGAATCTTTCCAAGCAATTCAAAAATACTTCGGAAAAAAACAAGTTATTCCAATTTATATTGAAGTAGAAGATGGTATTCGTTTAGAACGTGCTTTAATTAGAGAACGTTCACAAAATAAACCAAACTATGAGGAGATGTGCCGACGCTTTCTTGCTGATCAAAAAGATTTCTCAGAGGAAAAATTAAAGGAAGCGAGAATTAATAACCGCTTCCAAAATATAGACTTAAATACATGTATAAACCAAATCTGCCTCTTAATCAAATCCTATTCTACAATATCTGCCTTTTCTGATACTCCTTATAGCAAGCATTAATATATAGCAAACAAACTTTTTTATAATAGAGAGTTTGATTTTTCCGGGGAGGACGCTAAAATCAAAGGAAGGTCTATGGTTAAACAAAAGCAAACCTGGAATAGATTTTCCTTTCGATTTCAGCATTCCCACAGACATAAAAAATGCCCAGAACCGGAATCGAACCAGTGACACGAGGATTTTCAGTCCTCTGC
>CAJUGZ010000227.1:0-5985 GCA_910585855.1 uncultured Lachnospiraceae bacterium
AAATATTCCTTTGCGGTCATAACACCTCATCCTTTCTATTTTGAATGGTGTCATAAAAAATCCCAAACAAAAAAATCAAAAAAACACATTTCTTTTCTTCTTTATGCTCCTTTTCATTAATTTCTTTGCATAGATATTTATAACAGTTCCATTCTAGCATAGGTTGGATGGGAATTGTGGGAATCTTCTATTACAAAGAAAAAGAGTACATCATATTCTACTTGTACTCTTTTTCTTTGTAATAGATTACTATAAAAGCTTCTACTTTTTACCAGCATACTTTTTCATTATAACCTCATAAATACTATGTATATCTTTATCAACCTCTTCATAAAACTTAATATATTCACTATCATTCATATTTCCTGTCCTATTAACCAATTTATCCTCTAGGTTTTGTAATAATTTACATAATTCATCATAATAAGTTCTATCATTAAATCTAAAAAAAAGTATATCCCTTCTTAAATTATTTAAAACATCTATCAGTTTATTTGTTCCATCCAATTTCTTATTATTATAATGTATTCTAATTCGAGCTTCTGGTATTCTTTTTATCAAATATTCTTTAAATATATCTTTATAAAATTCAGTTTCCAAATCGTCACTATGCATTTTTTTATTCCAAAAATGTTGAAATAGAGGTATAATTATAGAAATAAATATAGCAACTATAGATAATATCGTTTCTATGCTTATATTTAATATTATATTTCCAACTATTGATACTGATAACAAGAGCATATCATTTGTCATAATTACACCCCATCTAATAAATATTTTTCTTTATACTTTCAGTTAATTCTTCTGTTCCAGACAAAATGGTCACTTGCTTTTCAACTCCTTCATAGCCTATTGCATCAACAAACTCTGAAAAAAAACCTTGTACAAATGAAGATGCTATTCGTTCTATCTGTTTTGGAAATACTATTGTAATTGGTTCTCCAAATACTACTTTATTTTCAACTTGCTTATGATATATAGTTTCCCCATATGGAAATCCTGCTAAACTTGTTGTACTTTTATTAAAATTTAACTCTATCCTATTCATCTATATCATCCTCTCTTCTCATAATAAAATTTAGATTATATGCTGTTCCTGGAATATATGCATAACATGGTACAACAACATCTTCATCTGGAATTGCTGTCATAAAATTATGATCTTTATTAAATCCTAACCAGTTCTCTTCATTATAATTTAGCATATCCTTAAGAAATAAAATACAATGATTTCCACTTACTACATAGCATGAATTCATATCTGACTTTTCTTGTAAAGAATGTATCAACTTTGTTAGTCCTGTTCCTCCAGATTTATCATGCTTTGGTCTACCTGATATTTTATCTTGCAATGCTGCTATATTACAAAAATCATCTTCTGTATATTCATTAGAAAATTTTGTTTTATGATATTGATATGCTCTGAATAAATCAACATATCTCGTAGAAACAATATTATTAGAATACAATTTAGTTTTTATATTTGTTCCAAGCAAAATTTTTGAAAAATTAATTATTACAATATTTATACCATAAAATTTTCCATTCTGAATAATATTCTCTACTTTTTTTGAATGGTCATGAGTAACATCTATATCAAGCAAACAATCTGAACTAGCATGCTCACAAGCATTTCCTACTAACTCTGTAATAACTTCTGAAATTTGATTCCTAGACTCTTTATCTATATTAAAATATTTCAAAAAAATTTCTAGATCTTGAAATAAATTTCCCAAATAATTAGTCTGTTCTTTTTGCTTTCCATCAACAATTTTCCTAAAATGATCTCGATAAATATCTAGTTTAAACTTATTTAGATATTCTTTTAGCGATTTAACATTACCTTTATTTAATAATTTTAATGGTGAAGAAAACACACCATCTGTTTGTATATTATCTATAGGATTCCAATAAATATGCACAATATGCTTATAATCTACTATTAAAGAATAACAAATACATTCAAATAATATATATGACAATTTATCTGCAATCTTTACATTTCCAAAACAAAAAGTTATAGGCATATTTATCCTTTTATATTTTTCATGTAAAAAATTAACAAATCCAATAATTTTTATAATAGTTTCTCCAGAAAAAAAATCTGTATTATCTTCAAAAATCATTGATTTATCTTTATTTTTTATTGGAATTTTTTTACCTAAATTACATTCAAAAAGTTTACATATATTATTCAAATATTTCATCTTCTTCCTAAACATAATAAATGTTTTTATAACAACTATTTTTATAGTCATAATATGTTAAATTATTCTAATTATATTATATGATCGATCTTTTATAATGTGCTATATTACCTATTTTTTAAGTTATATTTTATAAAAAATTATAATAATAGTTGTTTATATTTATAGAATAATAATACCAAATTCTTTTATAAATTTCAATAAAAACTTCAAAAATCCTTCTTCTCCTTAATTGCACTATTGATAAAGAATTTATAGAACCGCTTCGATATAGTTGTTCGTTCCAAATCCAATTCTTCTGCAATTTCTCTCCATTTCATATGGTTGACCACTCTTAACCGAATAATAAGTCTTGTTTCTGCATCTTCAATCGCTTCTAAAAACTGTTCCGCTTCCATCCGTTTCCTTTGCAACATACAAAGATAATCATATAGTACAGTTTCGAATGTCTTTCCGTCTTTCTGCTTAGATTCCAACCATTCCCTTTTATTCTGGAAACGTTTCCCTTGTAACTCTGCTAATTCTTTTTGAAGTTGCTCGATTTCTTTTGTAATATAATATAATTCTGATAATTCTTCTGCTGTCATAAAGGATTCCTCCTAACTTACTTTTTATCTGGCAGCAGAAAAATATTGGTTTTATTCCTTCTTTCCGTTTTCTCTGCTGCCCTACTATCATGCTTTTGTAATCCTATCAAACAAGATGTAACTGTGTGTATTTCCACACGATTTAAAAAAGTTTCCTTCGAAACCGCCCATAGAAAACAAGACGACTAAAATAAACAATCCATCTCCCTTCCACGTTTTCCTGAACTAAAATCGAACCCATCCGCTCCAAGTCCAAAGACCGAAACGCTCCCATTCGAAAGCAACCTTGTCCTTGTTTTCCATCCTTTTGTTTTAAAAGAATCCCATAGTAAGCATACTGAACTGGATTCCAGCAGACAATAAAAATACTGCCCAAGCGATCTTTTATTAAATCGTACTCCCAGATTTTTTCTCCATTCCGATCCAACATTCCAATAAAGGAACAAATCGTATCCTGCTTTACTAACTCTCCATCCAGTTGCTTTTTAAAACTTCCTTCCACCCAAACTCCATCTTCCAATCGTTTCGCTTTATGTAAACCATACATTTTTTTATTTACCCCTCCTCAAATTCCTTCCATTCATCTTCTAAACTGTAATCTCCCAAAAATTTTAATGCAGCAATAAATCTATAGTTCCATTCTGCTTTATCCTTTTTAGGTGCATTGCGAGTTAGAAAATCAACATATTCTTTCGTTCTGTAAGTAAGCCATTCAAAAATTTCTTCTGATTTCCTACTCATTTTATTTATCAATAATGCAGCTTCTGCTTCCTCCTGTGTAAGAAAAACGGTTTTACCGATATTCTCTATATCTTCTAATCTGATTTTATGTTCCTCAATTTCCCACGCTGCATCTTCACAAAGATGATATAACATGTATACTTTTTGTCCAATTTTACAAGGCAATTTCAACAATTTTTTCTGTTCTTCTAAGTCCTTATATTCCTTTAATTCCGATACTAATTTATAACATCTTTGAAGAACAGACATAGTAAATACATTATCTCTTTTTGCATGTTCCTTTATAGCACCTTCAATCTCTATTAAGTCTTTCTCTAATTCTCTCTCCATATTTTCCTCCTAATCTTTCCATTTTCCTTCCTGCAACATAATAATCCATTCTTCTATTGTAATCTGTTTTTCTCGATGTGATTCTTCCACTTCCGATCGGACTTGACCCACTATCTTTGCTAATAAATTCAGTCCACATCGTATTCCTTCATCTGGACATTTTTGATATTGTCGTCCCAATGCTCTCCATGCATTATTTAAACTCTCAACTACTTCTTTATCCGTCATTCTCTACATCCTTTCTTACCGCATACAATTTTCCATCCGCTGCCTTTTGAATTTGCTCTTGTTCTTCTAATTCATCCAGTTTCCCAGATAAAACAAGTGCCGTTGCTTCAATCGCAATACTCATAAATATCATATCCAATTTTTTCCAATTTATGTTCTCTTTTGCCTGAAGTTTTTTATTTTGCCCTGCTGATTTTTGTGTTGTTGCCTGAATCAGATCATAAACATATTCCTTTAAAGCAGGAATATTTGCCTCTTGCCCTCTATCCATAAGAAATCCCCACATAAGACTTTTTATCCCATCCTCTAATTTCTCTGTTGTTCCAATTAATAAATTTGCCGGATTTTCTTTCATTTAATTTCTTTCTCCTGCCTCCTTAATTTTAACAGCATACAATCTCCCATCTGCTGCCCTTTGAATCTTACGTTTCCCTTCTTTCAACTCTGCATAAATTTCACAAACCTCTACAAACTCTCGCATAAGCTCTTTTTTCGTTTTCTGCGACAAACTTCGAAACAGATACCGCTCTTGGTATATCGCATTGGCTTTTGCAAACCGGATAATTTTAGATTCTGCCACTCCTGTCATCAAAGACAAGGCAGCGGATGTTCCCTTTGCACGCTTCCCATTTTTTAAATACGTCACTTCATAAGCGTTCATTGTTTTTATTATCCCCCCTTTCAAACTGGTCGAAATCGACCAGTTTTCTCAACGCAAACGGTAATTCAATTCTTTTCCTTGTAACTTCACAATATTTCCACGGCACATCTCTAAAATCCGGCTTCCTATCGCCTCATCAATGTCCACTAGCTCCCCTTGCAATTTTTCTGTTGAAATTATCATAGGTTTATTGTTCATGTAACGGAAATTAACTAACTCATAAATAATATTCAAATCTGCTTCCGTTATATTCCCTTTGAATAAATCGTCAATATATAGCAATCTGGCGTTACAATAGGGATTTAACTCGGTATAATAATCCTCTTTATCTCTAACTACCTGCTTAATCCGTGTAATTGCATTTCGATACGCCATATAAGTTACTCCAACATGACACACATTCAGTAAATTATTACAAATCGCCATACCAAGATGCGTTTTCCCCGATCCGGGTTGTCCACAGAATACAATAGAATTTTGCCTGCTCGTTTCATTCTCCAAGAAATTTTGATAATACTGAATCGCAATTTCTTTTGCATCCTGCAAGGAAGCAATTCCCTTGCAATCAAATTCCTTAAATCCCTTTTTTTGAAATTCCTCTGAAATTCCACTTTTTTTCAATCGCAATAATGACATACTCTTTTCGTAGCAGTCACAACGCATGGCTACTTCATAGCCATCTTTCATGACCAGAACAAATCCAGAATCTTTACACTTCTCACACATCAATACATCACCTCCAGCGGATGTTCATTTTTAACCGTATTTCGCTCCTGCGACAGTTTTTCAATCTGCTCCACTTGTGATTGTGTCAAATTCGTGGCACTATTACTAACACCTGTACATTCTGGTTTTTGGTAGTTTTCTGGTAAAAAATCTTCAAAAACACGGTCTTTCAAAAAATTATTTGGCAGATAACACATATCCAGATTCCCTCTAACGCCCTTGATTTTAATATACTCTGCATAATTTTCAGCAGATTTGACAAGTGCTTCCTCGGTAACTGTTTTGGACAACACTAAATCACAATAGGCTTTTTCTGTCAAAGTTCTCCGCTGCCGTTTTGGATAAGCTGACCAAAATTCTTCAAAATGTCCTATCGAGGGTAAAGAGATCTGTCTTTTATCTTCTGTCTTTTGTCTTTTGTCTTTATTATGTATATTATTATATATACTATATATAGCTTGCGTACTATCTTGCACACCATTTCGCATACTGTTTTGCACAC
>CAJUGZ010000227.1:6085-7204 GCA_910585855.1 uncultured Lachnospiraceae bacterium
TACTGTTTTGCACACCATTTTGCGTACTATCTTGCACACTATCTTGCGTACTATTTGCTATAGCATCATCTTGCACATTATCTAATACCATTAACTTGTATAATGTACCTTTTGTACCACGTTCTTTAAAATCAATCAAATTTCTTTGTTTCAATTCATTTCTCGCTTTCAATATTCCTGACCTAGAAAGTCCTGTCAGTATGGAAAGCACTTGATTCGGTGCTTGAAACCACTCTGTCCAGTAGCTCCTGTTGCATATGTGCAATAATGCAAAATATAACGACACCTGCCCTGTAGACAATGGATTCATGGTAGCATAATCCCAGAATGAATTGATGCGATCAATATACTTCAAATTTTTTACCTCCCTACTTAATAAGGAAAAATGATACTTACTCTGCCTGCTTTGGTATCCAAAGCAGGCATTTTTATTATGTACGCTGCATATCTTGTCGTTCTTTAATTTCTTTCAAATGATTCATAATATTCTGATATTTCGCTTCTGACAATTCTTCTAAGGAATTTACTCGATATAAAACATGAATCACTTCTGGTTGAATCCCTTTATTCTTCAAAACCTGTTCCAATTCTCCTATTTTATTTTTTGAAATTTTATCTTCCTTCACAGTAGTTGGAGTAGAAGATGGCTTTGCCTCCGGCAGCAGCTTCTTCTGTACACTTGATTCTGGTGTTTTCGCATCTGGATCTTGCTCTTTCATCTCTTCAGTAGGAATACAGAATACTTGAAAGCACGCATACTTAAAAGCACTCGCCATTGCTTTATTCGTAGCTTTATCACCACTATCCATTCCCTCTCCTACCACAACTGCCGAAACGTTTGAACCATCTTCTGCAAAAAAAGTATAACAAATCTTACAAACCGAATAAATCATATTTGCTCCATTCCTTGTTTGACGTTCTTCTCGACTTTGCTCTAATACTTCTGGTACAACAAACACCTTATTCTTTACGAAAGCAGGGTAAAGAGCGTTCATTACCGCATCAATCCCTCGGAACTTAAATCCTTGTTGCAAATTTTTCTGATTTTTCTCAACGCAACCAATTTCCTCCATCACTTTTGGAATTGCCTGATAAATTAAAGGTGCTCCTGACATTTTT
>CAJUGZ010000228.1 GCA_910585855.1 uncultured Lachnospiraceae bacterium
TCCTGCTTCCATGCAGGGTATGCAAAAAAAGGGGCGTGTTTAGCCCGTATGATAGGGAAGAGGATGTTTTATGGATGGTAAAATCCTTCCTTACACTCGTTTCGTTTCGGCTGTCATGAGGGCGAATTGCGCCCCGGTTCGTCCGGCTGGGTGTGCCTGAATACAGAAGCCCTAGACTTTCTTACCGTTCGGAGAGCGGAGCAAGCAAAGGAAAGGAACAAACCGCCTCTGGCGTCCGGTGAAAGCAACTCCTTTCCTACACCCTATTCTATCTAGCGTCCCTCTACCAATGCAACGGTTTCTCGTGCGATTGCCAATTCTTCATTCGTAGGAATCACCATTACAGTTACTTTAGAATCTGAAGTAGAAATTACAATTTCTTCCCCTCTCTTCCCATTTGCTTCTGCATCAATCGTAATTCCCAAATACTCCAAATTCTTGCAGATCTGTGCACGAACCTGTCCGTCATTTTCTCCTACACCTGCCGTAAATACTATGGTATCCACACCATTCATTGCAGCAGCATAAGCACCGATATATTTAATTACACGATAAGCAAATACCTGAATTGCATTTTTGGCATAAGTATTTCCTTCTTTTTCTGCCTGTTCCAAATCACGGAAATCACTGGATAATCCTTTGGATACGCCAAATACACCGGATTTTTTATTTAATACGTTCATCACTCCTGCAATATCAAGATTTTCTTTTTTAGCAATATACTCCATAATTGCCGGATCGATATCACCGGATCGAGTTCCCATTACTAATCCTTCTAGCGGAGTTAATCCCATAGAAGTATCCACACACTTTCCATTTTTCACAGCAGACAAAGATGCACCATTTCCAAGATGGCATACAATCGTCTTCATACTGTTATAATCTTTGCCAAGAATCTCTGCTGCTCTCTTTGATACATAGCTGTGGCTTGTTCCATGGAAACCGTATCTTCTTACTTTATATTTTTCATAATACTCATATGGAAGTCCATAAAGATATGCCTGCTCCGGCATAGTCTGATGAAAAGCAGTATCAAATACACCAACCATTGGAGTAGAAGGCATCAATTCTTTGCAGGCATTGATTCCGATTAAATTTGCTGGATTGTGAAGAGGTGCTAAATCGTTGCACTCTTCGATTGCCTTTAATACTTCCTCGTTTAAAACTACGCTGGACGCAAATTTTTCTCCACCATGGACTACACGATGTCCAACTGCTCCTACTTCGTCAAGGCTCTTGATTACTCCTGTTTTTTCGTTCATTAACGCATCCAAAACCATCTGGATCGCTTGTTTATGAGTAGGCATGGAAGCCTCTGTGGTTTCTTTTTCGCCATTTGCCGGTTGATAAACTAATCTCCCGTCAATACCGATTCGCTCACATAATCCTTTTGCTAATACTGCTTCTGTATCAGAATTGATTAACTGGAATTTTAAAGAAGAACTTCCACAGTTGATAACTAAAATATTCATTTTTATCCTCCATTTTATTGCTCTTGTATCCACAAGAATTTTTTTTATGATTCTGCCTTTTCTATTAGTTTTGAGCTTGGGCTTGTACTGCTGTAATCGCTACTACCCCCACAATATCCTCTGCACTGCAGCCACGGGATAAGTCGTTGACTGGTTTTGCAATACCCTGTGTAACAGGACCATATGCTTCTGCTTTTGCCAGTCTTTGTACTAACTTATAACCAATATTTCCTGCATCCAAATCTGGAAATACCAATACATTTGCCTTACCTGCTACCGGACTGTTCGGTGCTTTTGAGCTTCCTACACTCGGTACGATTGCTGCATCCAACTGCAGTTCTCCATCTACTTTTAAGTCAGGATAAGATTCCTTTGCAATTTTCGTTGCTTCTACAACTTTATCTACATCAGCATGTTTTGCACTTCCCATAGAGGAATGAGATAACATTGCAACAATCGGTTCTTCTTTTACCAGTAATTCAAAAGATTCGGCAGAAGACTTTGCAATCGCTGCCAATTCTTCTGGATTTGGATTTTGATTTAATCCAGAATCAGCAAATACAAATGTTCCGTTGCTTCCATACTCGCAGTTTGGAACAACCATTAAGAAAAATGCAGATACTAACTTTGTACCCGGTTTTGTCTTAATAATCTGCAGACATGGACGCAGTGTATCAGCAGTCGAATGACATGCACCAGATACCAGACCGTCTGCATCTCCGTTTTTAATCATCAGACATCCATAGTATGCATAATCTTTTAACATAGTTGCCTTTGCCTGCTCTGGTGTCATACCCTTTGCTTTTCTTAACTCTACAAATAAATCAATATATTCCTGTGTCTTTTCATAAGTATTTGGATCGATAATCGTTGCTTTAGAAATATCAAGTCCTTTGCTGTTTTCTGCAACCTGTTCCGGCGTACCGATAATAATCAGATTTGCAATATCCTCCTTTAAAATCTGCTCTGCTGCCTCAAATGTTCTTCTGTCCATCGACTCTGGAAGTACAATTGTCTTTTTGTCTGCTCTTGCTCTTTCTTTGATTACATCAATAAAACCCATAGTAAATAGCTCCTTTCATTTTATGTACCAGAATAATTTTATTTGCATATAGTATTGACAAGCCCCTATTCTATATGCACGCTATGGCTATTATAACGCAAAAAATTTTTACGTACAAGATTATCTTGAAATTTTTCCTAAAAATTTTTCAAAAACACAGTCCTTTCTTATATAAGATAGAGGATGCCAGATTCGAAAACGGCAGGCAGCCTGCCGTTTTCGAATCTAGCTGTTTCCTGACCCCGAAACAAAAAAATAACCTCCAAACTTTTCTAAAAATCTGTTTCTATTCCATAATAAAATACAATTCAGCAAAATATAATCGCTATCTAACCAACAGCCAGAGGCGGTGAAAGAAACTCTTGCTTTTTTCATCAATCTATGCTATCTTCTATCAAAATACTCTTTTTCAGAAAGGTTTTTATTTATGAAAGTAACAGGATTAATCGCAGAATATAACCCCTTCCACACTGGACACCTCTTCCATATTGAAACATCCCGCCAACTCAGCCATGCTGATTTTATTTTAGTAATTATGAGCGGCGATTTTGTACAAAGAGGCACACCTGCCCTTTTAGACAAATATACCCGGGCAGAAATGGCACTTCTATGTGGAGCAGACGCTGTTATCGAACTTCCAGTCTGTTTTTCCTGCGCAAGTGCAGAGTCTTTTGCCTATGGTGCAGTTTCTCTGTTCGATCAATTAGGCGTTACGAATTTTTTATCTTTTGGAAGTGAATGTGGCAATCTCAGCCTGCTTCAATCAGCAGCCGAATTTCTTATAAAAGAATCCTCTGACTTTCAAAAAAAAATTCGACATAATTTAAAACACGGGATTTCCTATCCCGCCGCAAGAGCAAATGCCTTTCTCGAAAGCTATACCTCATATTTTGGTGATATTTCTCCGCAGGAAATCGTTTCTCTGCTTTCAAAACCAAATAATATCCTTGGTTTAGAATACTTAAAAGCACTGAAAAATATCCAAAGCAACATCCTGCCTCTTACTTTTCCAAGACAGGAAGCCGGATATCATGACAAACAGTTATATCCAACCTTTGCATCTGCAACCGCTCTGCGAAATACCCTTCTTTCATATAATCTGGAAGCAATCCAATCCTATATTCCTAAAGCGGCTTTTTCTGTTTTAGAAAGGGAATATCAGCGATCTTTTCCAATTTTAGCGGATGATTTTTCTCTGCCTCTATACTATAAAATCCGCTCCGATATAGAAAAGGGTATTTCTCTCTCTTCCTATCAGGATATTTCCCCTGAACTAGAAGCCCGTATTTTCAATAAACAGAACCGATTTACTTCCTTTGAATCGTTTGCTTTATTATTAAAAACCAAACAATATACACTGACCCGAATCAATCGCTGTCTGCTGCATATCTTACTGGATATTAAAAAAACTGCCTTCTGTCCGCCTCTCTATGCAAGACTACTAGGATTTCGAAAGTCCTCCTCTGCCTTGCTTACAGCAATGAAAAAAAATTCCTCTATCCCTATTATTACCAAAACTGCCGACGTTAAATATCTTCCACATTCCTCCCTTTTTGAGCAGGATTTATTTGCTGCAGACTTATACCGAAAGACACAGGAATTTAAATTCCACACCACTCTTGCAGATGAATTTACCCATCCGATTATCATTCTGCCCTAATCCTTCCTAAAAACTACAGAATGTATAAATATTTAACCGATGCAATGCCCTTGTAGCACAGATATAAAGCCCCTGCCGATGTAAATTTGTCTGATGCTGCTCTTTTATTAAAACATGTACACTGTCAAATTCCAATCCTTTTGCCAGATAAAACGTTGTAACCACTACCCCGGAATAAAACTTTCGACTGTTTTTATCCAAATAATGAACTGGCATATCGTTTAATTGTTCCGACAGTCTTTCTTTTGCCATTTTCGCATCCCTTTCTGTTATACAAAGCACACCGACCATTTCCACTCCTTCCTGTATCTCTTTTTGTATCTTCTCTGCCAACAGTTCAAAAAGTTCCTCTCCTCCCTCAAAAAATTCTGGTTCTTTCCCATGCCGATCGACAATCTCCACCTTGGTATCCCCAATCAATCCGGCAGCATAAGAAGCAATTTCTGCAGTGGAACGATAACTTTTTCGAATCTCCACCATTCTAATCTGCTTTCCAAAAATCTTAGGCAAAAACTTCAGTACATCCCTTTGCTGTTCTTCCATTGTCTGCGCCCGATCCCCAACCATTGTCATTTTACAGGAAAAAAGTGCATGAATCAGCAGATACTGCAGATAAGAATAGTCCTGCATCTCATCAATTACCAAATGTTTCACCCGCTTTTTTCTCTGTATTCCCTCTAACAGATACTTTAAATAAAGCATCGGAAATACATGTTCATAATGCAAATTTCGTTTTTCTAACGGCACATTTGGCAGTCCTTTTTCCCCTATGGAAACCAAAAAATCAGAATAAATCCGATAAATATCTCTTGTCTGATAAAACCGCAGCAATTTATCTGTAATAATTTCCTTTTTTATAATATCCATATCGCTTCCCTGGAGTGTTTCCTGCTCATCAATCCAATACTCCGCTATTGCTTCCATTCGTTTTAAAAACGGAATCTCTGAAAACTTCATATAAAACAGTTCCTGTATCTCTCCTGCGGTCTTTCTCATCTTTTCAAATTGAACATCCCGAAAAGAAATACCATCACTCTCTAGTCCAAGCACATATCCATAAATCTCCTTAGCATACTCCTTCGACTGACGAAAAAGCCTTCTTTTTCTTTTATTCGAATCAATCAATTCCTCTGAAAGACTTCGTTCTATTTGATCATAACAGTCCTCACAGTCACAATACTCTTTCAATTCATGATAAGCATAATCATCAAAACTCATTTCACAAATCTGCTCTTCTCCTAACTCCGGCAGAATATGAGAAATATAATCAGAAAAAATACGATTCGGTGAAAGAATCAAAACCTGACTGGCAGAAAGATTTTTTCTGTCATGATATAAAAGATAGGCAATCCGATGCAGAGCAATCGAAGTTTTTCCGCTTCCTGCACTCCCCTGTACCACTAAAATCGAATCCTTTTGATTGCGAATAATGGCATTTTGTTCCTTTTGAATCGAACGAACAATACTTTTTAAAGAAGCATTGGCATGTGTACCAAGTTCACGCTTTAATATATCATCATCAATTTTCATATCACATTCAAAGGCATACTGCAATTTTCCCTTTTTAATCTGATACTGATACTTTGCCGTAATCTCCCCACTAATCTTTCCAACAGGAGCAAAATAAGCCGCTCTGCCTTTTTCATAGTCATAAAATAAACTAGAAACCGGCGCACGCCAATCAAAAATCAAAGGCATCTCCTGTAAACTCTCTGAAAAATTTCCGATTCCAATATAAAACGATTCTATCTCCTCTTCTCCATCATACCAAAAATCAATTCTCCCAAAATAAGGCGAATCCAACATCTTCTGATAACGACACAATTCCCGCTGCTTCTCCTGATTATCCGTCACTCGACTTCTCAATGCCTGCTGATTATCAAAATTTTCATAACCATACTCATCCATCTCCGTATAGTTCTGCCAATAATACTCCTGCATCCGATTCACATCCTGCTGCCCCACCTGCAAAGATACCATTATCTGAGCAATCTTCCTCTCTAGCTTCTTTAAAATTTCCTCTATATGCTGTTCTTCTTGTTCTATCTGCCCCTTTTCCACGCAAATATCCTCCTAATCTTAATCATTTTTCCCATATCAAACCAGACACATTTAACCATACGCAAAATTGAGGAAAGCAAGAAAAATTACTACTCCATCCCCCAAAAAGCAAGAAGCCCTAAAGCATCTTCCCTTTCATTATAACATAAAGAATAAAACCATGCAAATTTATAATAAATCTTCTTTAATTAGGCTTTTGGATAAAGGATACCAGAAAAAGAAGGCTTTCACCGGACGCGAGAAACAGTTTGTTCTTTTTCTTTGCTTGCTTCGCTCTCCAAACGGTAAGAACGTCTAAGACTTCTGTATTGAAGTATATCCAACCGGACGAACCGGGGCGCAATTCGCCCTCATGACAACCGAAACGAAACGAATGTAAGGAAGGATTTTACCATCCATAAAACATCCTCTTCTCTATCATCCGGGCTAAACACGCCCCTTTTTTTGCACACCCTGCATGGAAGCAGGATATGCAAAAAATTCTAGGTGTTTCCACAGAAGTCAGACGTTCTAACCGTTCTCCGAAGTCGCATACAAAGAAAAAGAACAAACCGCCTCTCGCTGTTCGTAGAGTGCAGCAGAAATGATATTTTGTTGTTATCAGTTAGAGTTTCTTTTGTAGTAAATAAAAATTCGGATAAGATTCTTTTTCGTTCCAAAGTCAAGAAACAAAAAAATATCAAATTCCTACCCATAACAGAATATCACTACTATCTTCTTTTAAAATGACAAATTTTTTATAATATGTTCAAAAGACTAATTAAAATAGGTCTTTTAAAATTAAACGCTCAATCGAGATTATTAAAAAACCAAAAGGAATTTATAAGATTTTTTACCTGCCACTATCCAGCCAACAGCCAGAGGCGGTTTACTCCTTTCCTTTGTATGCGACTTCGGAGAACGGTTAGAACGTCTGGCTTCTGTGGAAA
>CAJUGZ010000229.1 GCA_910585855.1 uncultured Lachnospiraceae bacterium
TGCATATCCTGCTTCTATGCAGGGTATGCAAAAAAAGGGGCGTGCTTAGCCCGGAAAATAGGGAAGAGGATGTTTTATGGTTAGTAAAATCCTTCCTTACACCCGGTTCGTTTCGGCTGTCATGAGGGCGAATTGCGCCCCGGTTCGTCTGGTTGGATGAACCAAAATCAGAAGCCCTAGACTTTCTTACCGTTTGGAGCGGAGCAGGCAAAGGACAGGAGCAAACCGCCTCTTGCGTCCGGTGAAAGCCAATTACTTTTTTCTATATCTAAATTTCATTTGCTGCCTGATATCCGCTTCGAATCGCTTCTGAAATACCAGCCGTTTTTTCTCCGGCACAATCCCCCGCAAACCGAATCGGAATAGTAATACCATCTGTATCAAATAAAACTTTCCGTGATCCCACCGCCATTACCACATAATCACAAGGAATCAAAACAGTTTCTTTTGTATTTCTGTCAACGGCTTCTACTCCGTCCTCTGTGATAGCCGTAACCTGTGTATTGACATATTGTTTTACCTGATGTGCCTTAAAATCTTCCAAAATAATCGGAAGAATGGTAGACGACTCTTCACCGGCTATTTTATCTAACATTTCTATAATAGAAACCTGACATCCCTGTTCTAAAAGATATTCTGCCGTTTCTGTTCCAACCAAGCCGCCGCCGATTACCGCACATCTGCCGGATACCGCTGTCTTTTTGGCAAGTATATCCCATGCGGAAACTACATTTTTTGCATCCGATCCAGATACAGGCAATATTACATTTTCTGCTCCTACCGCAACAATCAAAGCATCTGCCTGATTTATCGTCTGTTTTTCACAGGTTTGCCCTAAACAAATGGTTACGCCAAGCATAGGAAGAATTTTTTCATAGTATTCGACTGCACGCAAAATCTCTGATTTTCTAGGAGGTACAGCCGCCAATAAAATCTGCCCGCCCATCTTTTCTGCCGTATCATAGACAGTTACCCGATAGCCACGTTTTGCAACTACTCGTGCTGCTTCTAATCCGGCAATTCCTGCACCGATTACTATTACATTTTTCTCTCCTTCTCCCGGCTTAATATAAATAGTATCTTCATCTCCATTTTCGGCGTTTAAAATACAAGAGATATAACGGCGGTTTTGAATAGCATCCACACAGCCTTTATTACAGTTTAAACAGGTACGAATCGGTTCTCTCTGTTCTACTTTTTTTGCAATATCTGGATCGGTTAAAAGAGAACGTCCATATCCAATCATATCTGCCTGTCCCTTTTTCAAAATCTCTTCTCCCGCTTCCACTGTAATCACACGTCCCACCGTTGCGATCGGAATGGAAACTAAACCTTTTATTTCTTCGGCAATCGGAAGTGTCCAATTATATGGCATTGTCCCCATCGGCGGAATGGTATCTCCCATATTTCCGGTATGATTTGCCTGTGCTACCTGAATCATATCCACACCGGCTTCTTCTAATAAAACGGCAAATTTTTTTGCTTCTTCCGGCAAAAGCCCACCTTTTCCACGCAGTGTTTTATCTGGGTTTGTCATAATAACAGGAAGTTTATATTCTAAAATCAGATTTGGTGCAGCCTCTTTTATCGCTGCTACTACTTCTAGTGCATAGCGAACCCGATTTTCAAAAGAGCCTCCATAGATATCTTCCCGATGATTCAAAAGAGAAGAACACAGCGAACCTAACAGACGATCTCCATGCACCTCTATTGCATCTGCTTTAGCAGTTTCGGCACGTTTTGCACAGGCAGCGATTGCTGTTTTAATCTCTGTCAGTTGATCGATCGTCGCCTCTGTAACAAAATGCAGCATATCATGACGCAGCTTTTTATATGCTTCTCCTCGAATCTGATTTGACTCCGCCATCTTCGCCTGAAACAGTTCCATATCTCCGGCTGCCTTTGCTGCTTCCGCTGCCTTGGAAGCCATCATTGATCCTACAATCATTTTTCCTACGCCGGGCACATCGTACTCTGGATGAAAAATCTGCAGTGCCAGCTTACAGTCATATTCATGCAGTGCCTCTGCTAAACGCTGAAAAGAAGGAATCTGGCTGTCATCGCAAAGTTTCGGAGTAGGAGAGGCTGTATTGACCGGAGCGACATCCCCAATTACAATATAAGAAACCCCGCCTTTTGCCAAACGTTTATAAAAATGAAAACTTCTCTCTCCAATCGAACCGTCCCGCTCTTCATATCCGGTGGTAAGAGGCGGAAACATAATTCGATTTTTTAATACTTGATTTTTTACTTTTAATGGCTGCAATAAAAGAGATTTTTCTTGACTCATATATTTTTCATCCTTTCTTATTTTTAATTTTTAGGCTTTTTTAAGCTTTTATTTTTATGTTTTTTATTCTTATTTTTAATTCTTGATTTCTTATTTATCTAATCAGCAGACACTGTTTTTTATCTGGCTGTTAGATCTCTTTTGCTGCTAAATATCCAGCTGTTACTGCATCTTTTATATTTCCAACTTTTTTTGCATCTCCGATTATTTGATAACAAACATTACATTCTTTTAACAATGACTCAATTTGAGAATCGGATTGATATCCCAAAGCAAATACCAAGGTATCGGCATCAGAGATACAACATTCTTTCCCATCCTTTTGATAATAAATATGATCTGAATCGACTCTTTCTACCTTTGCCTTACAAATCAACTCGACACCTTTTTTCTGCATCCGCTGTACTAAAAGGCTTCTGCCTGGTCCAGACTCCTGCAGCATTACACCGTCTGCCATTTCTAAAACAATAATCTCCCGATTTCTAAGGAACTTATCATTTACCAAAGGAGCTAAATAATCCGCTGTTTCACATCCAACCGATCCGCCTCCTACTACTACAACCTTTCTTCCCGGAAATGCTTTTCCTGCTAAAATATCATCTGCTGTCATCCACTGCTTAAATTTCGTTAATTCTGGTATTGCAATAGAAGAAGCCCCTGTACCTGCAATTACCTGATAATCAGAAAATTCCTGCATAAGCAACTCTTTTGTCACCGTACAATTCAGCCGCACTTCCACTCCTGCCTGCTCCAATTTATAAGCCATATATTGAATAACCCGAACCAAATCCTGCTTTGCAATCGGTACAGATGCCAGACGCATCAGCCCGCCAAGGGAATCTTCTTTTTCACAGAGTACCACATGATGTCCTCTTTTTTTGGCTGCAAATGCTGCTTCCATTCCGGCAGGTCCGCCGCCGATTACCAAAATCTTTTTCTTTTCCTCAGCTTCTTTTATTGTATCCTCATTTTCTAATTCTAAAGAAGGATTAACCGTACAAGCAATACGTTTTCCAAACATAATTCCATTCAGACAGCGCAGACAGCCGATACATGGACGAATTTCTCTCTCCCGCCCGCTTTGTGCTTTGGAAACAAATTCTGGATCGCATAGATTTGCCCGTCCCATCATACAAATATCGGTCTTTTGATTTGCAATCAGCTCTTCAGCAAGCCACGGCTCGGTAATTCTTCCTACTGTCGCTACAGGAATGGAAATATGCTGCTTTATCTCTTGTGACAATTTTACATGAGAACCCATTGGTGTGCCGGGTGCTGGAATGGAACTGCCCCTCATAATCGTTGTTCCGCCTGATATATGAATAAAATCCACTCCTGCTTTTTCTAACTGTTTTGCAACATAA
This sequence comes from uncultured Lachnospiraceae bacterium, assembly GCA_910585855.1. Classification (GTDB taxonomy): domain Bacteria; phylum Bacillota; class Clostridia; order Lachnospirales; family Lachnospiraceae; genus MGBC114844. Next base: position 3,655 of record CAJUGZ010000229.1, read on the forward strand.
ATGCCGTCGTTTAAATTCTGTCCGCCATCGGTATACTCATCTCCCGATATCCGTACATCAATAATAAAATCATCTCCGCAGGTCTTTCGCACTTCTGCAATTACCTCCAAGGTCAGACGCAGACGCCCATTTAGATCGCCGCCATATTCATCCGTTCTTTTATTATACAGCGGAGATAAAAAACCGCCTAACAACCCATGTGCATGTGCTGCATGGATCTCTACTCCATCTCCTCCTGCCTGTTTTACCCGATTTGCCGCCTCTCCAAACTGACGAATAATCACCTTTAATTCTTCCTTTGTAACTGGTCTGGGAGCTTCTTTGGCATAATAAGGTCCGACATGAGAAGGTGCAATCAGACGAGGTGTACCGGGTATCGGAAATGCCATATAAGCTGGATGAAAAAGCTGCGGCATAATCTTTGCTCCATATTGGTGTACCGCATCCGTCAATTTTTTCCACCCCGGAATATAAGAATCGTCACAAATTGACATATCCCCCGGCAGATAAATATAAGTTGGCTCTACTGTAGTAACTTCTGTTACAATCAGCCCGACACCGCCCTTTGCTCTTGCAGAATAATGTGCTACTAACTCATCTGTTACATAGCCCTTTTTCGCCAAATTAGTCGATATCGGCGGCATAAAAACACGATTCTTTACCGTAGTCTGTCCAATGGAAATTGGCGAAAATAAATGTGGATATGAATTCATCGTTACTTCCCTTCCTTTCTTGCCTTTCTTTTTTACTCTATTCTGTTTTTTCGGCTGTATCTTCCTTATTTTCTGTTATTTTTTTCTTATTTCCCCTATTTTAACATACTTTTAAAATAGAATCGTCCATAGTAAGAGATAATAACCGTTATATTTTGTCCTAATTTGTTGAATATAGATAGAATTTTACAAAAAACAAGACAAAAAAGAACTGCTTATAGAAAAAGAAATTTGAGATTTTTTCGGAAGGGGACGCCAAAATCCAAAGGAAGGTCTGCTCCGGGCCCGCTCTCGCTTAGCATTTCCTCGTAGCGGACACATAAGGCGCTAAAATACAGCGCCTAAATGCCGACGGGAAATGATGACCCTGTGCAGACCTTCCTTTGGATTTTGGCTGTGTATTCCAGATCGAAAAAATTGTATTGACATCCACTAAACTGAAATAATAAATGCTTCATCATAATATCAATAAATCTTCTTCTGGCTGGTAAACATAGCTGAAAGCGGAAGGAAGGTCTATGCAGGGTCATCATTTCCCGTCAGCACTTAGACGCTGTACTTTAGCGTCTTAGTGTCCGCTACGAGGAAATGCTAAGCGCAAGCGGGTCCGGAATAGACCTTCCTTCCGCTTTCAGCGTCCCCCTTCTTCAAAAATATGAATCAGCATTGTTCCATCTGGCTCTGTTTCGATCTGAACCTTCCTGCCTTTGGAAGAAATTTTACACAAAATCTCTTGATCTTTTTTCCATATACTAAGATTTTTTTCTTCATATAATGACACCTGTGATTCTTCTACTAAATGCCATAATAATTCTTTTTGTTCTTCATCCAATGTCATTTTTTGATCTTTTTGATCTTTATCATATTTTAAATTCTGCTGAAACCGTTTTCGATATGTGCTTGGCAAAATTCCATATAACTCCTTAAATGCAGTTGTATATGCCTTTGAATTTGGCATACCACAGTCTGCCGCAATTTGTTCAATACTGTTTCTTCCTTCTAACAGTGTTTCCAAAGAAGCCCTGACTCTAACATAAGCCAAATATTTTACAAATGGAATCCCTGTATAGCGTTTCAATAATTTCGAAGTATAAGATAAACTAAAAGAAAGCTGTGCTGCCACATCTGCCAAAGAAAGTTCTTCATTATAATGTAAATCAATATAGCGCATTGCCTTCATATAATTTTCATGATAATCTGAATGAAGCGGCAGTTCTTCTACTGAAAACTCCTGCTGTGAAGAAGCAATAAAAACCAATTCCATCATAATTGAATTCATTTGATATAAATGGTTCTTTCCTTCTATCAGCATCAAAAGCAATTCCCCTATTTTCTTTTTTAGCTGTATATAAAAATCTCTGTTTTTTTCTTCCGAACATACTACCGTTCGAAATACTTTTTTCCTGTCACCTGCCATTGCATCTGTCATACGGGCAAAATCTATATGAATAGTGAGAATAATGCCTTCCTTTTCCGTTCCCTGCTTTTTACAAAGCATATGAATATCATCCGGTGCAATTACTACCATTTCCCTTTCCTTTAAAGAACAGGAAAAATCCGCTGTAACTGCTTCATACTCCCCTTTTAACACATAAGACAATTCCAAACTGCTCTGCCTTGAAAATACGCTTCTAGAAAATCCATTAATACTTAAACTTAAAGGATAGCCAAATTTCTGACCGGAAAAGTCATAATAATAATTCATATTCTGCATGATTCTTTTACTCCAATTCTTAACGTGACCGTCTTACCTTCCTCAACAAAATAAATACATGCAAGGTTTTAGCTCTGTCTTCCATTTAGAAGGAATAGAAATGTCAATTTGTACCTTGTCACTTTTTGGTCTTGCCATTCGATTTCTCCTTTAATAGTTGTAATCCGATACGTTCCAATTCTTTCGCTCATAGCAGCGATTTACATTCTTCTATTGTCGGAGTTATTATTTTACTCCAACTTCCATAATTTTGATGTGGCTGTACATAAGCTGCATCTTCCTCGGTTAAAATGCAATCCCATTCCCCTATTACTCATCCATGTTTCACAAAGCCTTTGTTGATTTATCTTGGTCTGGAATGTTCCTCTTTACATTTATTGCATGAACACCACAAATGCTTACAATGAGTAAGTTCATAATAGGTATATTTATTGATTCTTTTTTAATAATTTGTTCAAAACCACAATATTCACATTTAAGAGTAAACATAATATTTCCTTTCATTAATTTATGCATAAATCATATATTCAATCTATATAAATGTCAAGTAAAAAAAGCTGCTTTCATCCCGCACGCAAACGTGCGGGATTTTCACTGTAATATCAAATTCCAAAAGTCCTATTGAAGTTTATGGAAAATTCAGTTTCCAAAATATATTGTCTGATGTATAACAAAAACAAACGAAAGAAGGTGATATTTTGAATACAACAGCAGTCTGCTGGACGCACATATATTAAATCCCGGAAAGAATACAGAAGATATTCCCGACAGCTATGTTATTTTTATCACAGAAAATGATGTAATGGGAAAAATCAAGCCATATATATCACATACAGCGATATGTAGAAACCAATGAGGGAAAAGAATTGTTTCATAACGGTTCGCATATCCTATATGTTAATGGGAAATATAGAGGTAATGATGAAATCGATAAGTTAATGCACAATTTTTCATGTACTAATCCTGAAGATATGAGAAATGAAGCAGCACAAAATAAAGCCAAAAAAACGGCAATTTATTTATTACTACGGCTATTAAAAGTCAATGTTTTAATAGCCGTAGTCTTGAATATATT
>CAJUGZ010000230.1 GCA_910585855.1 uncultured Lachnospiraceae bacterium
CTAAACACGCCCCTTTTTTTGCATACCCTGCATGGAAGCAGGATATGCAAAAAATCTTAGGTTTTCAAGCAGAAGTCAAGAACTTCTAACTTTTTTCCAAAGTCACTGCAGTCTGCCTAGGTGGTTCGCATCTGGCTGTTTCTTGAGCTCGAAAAAAACAAAAAAAGAATGATACGTTCCTTTGTTTTTCTCTTATAATAACTCTTCATTTTGAAAATATCGAGATACGACAGACTCTAAGGTTTTCCTCAATCTAGCTGATAATACCAACTGGTACATTTATATTGCTGCAATATCATCCGCACACAGCCGGAAGCCGAAGGGTGGTCTGCAGAGGGTCATCATTTCCCGTCGGCACTTAGGCACGGTACTTTCGTGCCTTATGTGTCCGCTACGAGGAAATGCTAAGCGCAAGCGGGCCCGGTGCAGACTTCCCTTCGGCTTCCGGCGTCCTCCCACCATCAAATTTCCTCTGCAATCAATCTAAATTCTCTGCTCCGTTCAATACGATCATCTGTTTTTCTACCAGATCTACCTTCGTATTACAATACTGCAAAAGCTTCATTCCTTCCTGATACATCTGAAAAGAGTCCTCCAGCGGAAGATCCTCTTTATCTAGGCTGCCGATAATCTGATTTAATTTTTCAAAAGCCTCCTCAATGGAAATTTCTTTTTCTGCCATATCCTGTCTTTTCCTTTCCAAATATTATTGCTTGTCCAATACGATCTGCTGTATACAAGCCTCTATTTTTCCGTCTGCCACTTGAATTGTAATCATATCTCCTTTGTTTGCCTGTTTGATGTTTTTGAAGGGCTGTCCTTTTTTATCTGTTACATAGGCATAGCCTTTTTCTAAACGCTTTAGAGGAGATACGCCGTCCAGACGTTCTGCCAGTACTTCAATTCGATGTCGAGCGGCAGCAATTTTTTGTTCTATCTGTTTCTCTAGTTGTCTTTCTAAGTCCAGCAGCCGCTGTTTCTGCATCAGTATCTGGTTTTGTGGTCCGATGTAAAGAAGGCGAATCTTTGCCTGTTCTAATTTTCCTCTGCTGCGTTCGATCTGTCCAAGCATCTTTTGGAATAATATTCGCCGTTTTTCTTGCAGCGTGTATTGGTAGCTTCGATAGTCCCATACTGCAAGTTCGGCAGCAGCAGAAGGTGTGGGGGCACGAAGATCTGCTGCATAGTCTGCTATGGTGGTGTCTACTTCATGTCCTACTGCAGAAATGATGGGGGTATGGCAGGCAAATATAGCTCTTGCCACACATTCCTCATTAAAAGCCCAGAGATCTTCTATTGAGCCTCCTCCCCGTCCTACAATGATGATATCTACTCCCAATGCGTCTAGATAGGCAATGCCCTGCACAATCGTTTCTTTTGCTCCTTCTCCTTGTACCAGAGCCGGATAAAGGATAAGCTGTACATAGAGATTTCTGCGTCTGGCAATCTGGGCAATGTCCCGGATTGCCGCCCCTGTGCTTGCTGTAACAATTCCGATTTTCTGTGCAAAGGATGGAATCGGCTTTTTGTATATTTCTGCAAACATTCCCATCTCTTCTAATTCTTGTTTTAACTGTTCAAATTTTTGATAGAGAAGCCCTATCCCGTCTAATGTAATCTTTTTAGCATAAAGCTGATATTTTCCGTCCCTTTCGTAGACTCGAATACAACCTTCTGCTATAATGGTTTGTCCTTCTTTTAAAAGAAATTTCAGTCCACTTCGATTTCCGGCGAACATAACACATCCGATTGTTCCGCTTTCATCTTTTATTGTAAAATAAATATGACCGGAAGTATGATACTTACAATTTGAAACTTCCCCTCTTATCCAAATATGGCTCAGTACAAAGTCCTGCTGAAACATATTTTTTATATAGGCATTGATCTGAGCAACCGAATAAATAGCAGCCATTTTTGATCTCCTGTTTTTTGTTTTTAAGCTAATTTTGCCAAAATCCCGTTTACAAAAGAAGGGGCTTCCTCTCCGCCAAACTTCTTTGCCAGTTCAATCGCTTCATTGATTGCTACAGGATTTGGTACTTCTTCATCATAAAACATCTCAAATAAGGCTAAGCGGATAATCGTAAGTTCGACTTTTCCCATTCTTGCAATCGTCCATCCCTCAGCCTGTTCTTCTATCTTTTTGTCAATATCAGGAATTTGAAGAATTGCACCTTTTGCCCGCACTGTAATTTCTAATTTTTCCTCTTCGGAAAGTGTTTCTTTTTCCTCACTGCCAAAATAAAGTTTTATCTGCTCGTCCATCTCTTCCAAGGGAAAAAAATCATATTGAAACAGTATCAGAAACACATTTTCTCTCAACTTCCGTCTTGTCATGCGTCAATCTCCTTTTTATCATAAAAATCCATAAATCTGTCTAAATTCAAAACAATACAAAAAAACATACAAAAAGAGGCTGCCGCAAATACGTAAATAAAACTCCGTCTGCCGCAACCTCAATTTTTTCTCCTACTTGCTCTTTTCAAGGTTCACACCCGCAATGCGGATATTGACATCGGAAACAGTCAGTCCGGTCATTGTTTCAATCGCCGTCTTAACCTTCTCCTGCACTTTTGCAGATACTGCCGGAATATTATACCCATACTTCATCGTAAGCGAAAGGTCAACCGAAACTGCATCCTCTAATACTTCAATTCGAATTCCTTTCGAAAGGTTCTTCATTCCAAGCTTTCCGACCAGTTCATTTGTGATGTTTCCTGCCATAGCAGAAACACCATCTACTTCGGTAGCAGCCAGCCCTGCAATAATTGCTACTACTTCATCTGCAATCTGCACTTCTCCGACTTCTCCGTTTTCGTATATTCTATGTGTACTTCTGATATTCTGTTCTTTCGCCTTTGCCACGGTAATAACCTCCTGTTAAAACATATTGTTTCCATTTCGCTGAAAGCTTTCTCATATTCTACATTATAACCAACTTATGTAGGTTTTGCAAACCAAATTTTACATATTTTAAAAATAAATAAAAACTGCTTCCCACACTATTCTGAAATCACAGGAGTAATCACAATTTTATCTGCTGCCACTTCCGTCTTACGTTTTACAATATCCTCAATCTGTGCCCGATCCGCATCGGAAAGATTGGATGCGTTTACCACTACATCCACATTTTCCCCATTCATGCTTACCACGGCATCCGTAAATCCCTTTGCTTCTAACAGCATCTCTGCCGCCGCCTCTTTCTCTGCAATCGCTGTCATAGCAACCAACTGACTGCTTGCCTCTGCTTTCTCCCCTTCTGAAAGATTTACATTATTGATAATCTCCATTAACTTTGCTTCATTTTCGGAACGTACCTGCTCCCGATTTCTCTTCATTTCATTAACTAAAGCCAGAGAACCTGCTCCATTGGTCAGCACAGCCTCCCCCGGATTCTCCGAAACTGCTTCCTGACTTTCTGCTGCAGTTGTTTCGTCATTTGGATCTGAATCTAAACTGCTGATTTCTATCATTGCACTTCCATGTGTATCAGCGGCAGCAGTAAGCTCCACATCCTCATTTGAAATTTCATACATCCCTACCGACTCCATAGCGTTCTCTAAATTATTCACTTCCAGATAACTGTTTTTTGCTCCGTTTTGCTGAGCGTAGCTTAAATACCCTGCCACTGCAATCATAACAGCCAGTGCAGTAATAATAAATTGGTTTTTCTTCATCAACTGTTTCAATTTCCTTCCTCCATTTCTGCCATCTTACATATTTTAATCTTATGACTTTGCAGGTCAAATAATGCCGCAATTGCCGCATTTAATTCTTTTTTTACTGCTTCATTGTCCGCTCCCTGTGCAATCACAAGCACTCCCTCAATCTCAGGTGCCATTTCCTGCACCAAATAAGGAGTCTTACTCCCATTCTCTTCTATATAAATTACATGGTCAGACTGGGAAAGTTCCATCGAATTTCGAATCCCGCCTCCGCTGTCTTGTTCATTTACCGTATTTTTGGTATAAGGAGATTCTCTTAATACAATCTTTTCCCCCGAAGCCCGAATTGTCACCATCACTCGTATCTTTCCTGCCCCCTCCACATAAGAAAGCATCTCCTCTAACCTTGCTTCTAACAGCTTCTCATAAGTATCCTCCGTAATCTCTAAAGTCTTATCCGTAAAAGTTTCCGTTCGCCCCTCTTCCATAAAAATACCTTCCTTCTTTAAAGAATCCGCCTCCTTTCTTGAGGAATCTGCCTCTTTTTTTGAAGAAACAGGAATCGAAATCATAAGAAGAGCCACTCCTGCCAGCAGACAATACAGAAACTTATCCACCCCTATCTTTCGAAAAGAAAACTTCTTTTCTTTTAAAAATGAAAGTTTTTCGCCCATTTAACACTTTCCTTTATTCCAACATTCTTATCACAATCTCTTCCTCCTCCAGACAATAACACTCTGTCAATACTCCCTTTAACCGCTCGCCAATCCCCTCATCTATCACTTCTCCCTCCTTATCCCATTCTGAAAACACCTCTACCAAAACAGGCTCTATTGTAATCTTTCCCATATCCTGCTGCCTATCCACATCCCCTTCCCCTTTCTCCTTCAAATACACCGTTATCCCTGTTACCGCTCCAAAATCTTCCTTCTCCTCTTCTTCCTCCCATCTTACCTCTACCCTTTCTATACAATATCCTTGCCCCTCCAACTCCCTTTCTACACAATCCGCAGCCGACTTCTCCAGCCTGTCCGCATACTCCGCCTTCTGCCTCTCATAATTAGAATTTTCCTCAAGCGACGCCAGAAAAGCATCCTCCTTTATCTCCAACACACCTCCTAAAATATCCGTCAAATAATACAAAGTCTTTTCCACATCAAAAACTCTTAAAATCGGAGTAAAAAACACCAAAAGCATCAAAAATCCCATATAAAGCCGCACATAAGGAGCATACTTTTCCCCCGGAAGCAAATTTCTAATTAATACCGAAAAAACAGAAAAACATACAATATTTCTTCCCCATTCCATCAATCCGTCCAGCAATCTTCCCACCCCTTTTTCTAACTAGATTTTCTCAAAATGGACTTTTTCCAAAGCGGACGCCAGATTGGGGGAGGCGTTTGGGATTGCTGCTCCGGTCTCCAAAAAGCAAGAAGGTCTAAGACTTCTGCCTATCCGTGCATCCAACCGGACGAACCGGTGCGCAATTCGCCCATATAACAGGCGAAATATTATCACGTACCAAAAATTTCCAACAACCACAACAAAATCGCTTCCCCAAACACGGGCTAAACACGCACCTTTTTTTGCACACACTGCATGGAAGCAGTATGTGCAAAAAATTCTAATATCGAGCAGAAGTCCAAGACCTTCTAGCTTTTCTCCGAAGTCGCTACACTCCCAAACACCTCCCCCAATCTAGCTGTCAATTCAGACCGAAACGTTTGTATTGATTACCATAACATATATTCAATTCAAGTTAAAAACGCTTCTATTGATTGTCATAATACATATTCAATTCAAGTTAAAACGTTTCTATCGATTATCACAATACATGTTCAATTACCTGAAACATTTCTATCTATTACCATAATATAGATTCGATTCAACTTAAAGCGAACCGTTTATACAGATCACCCTAACATATATTCCATTCAAATCAAAACATTTCTGCTGATTACTCTGCAATTTTATCTTCTCTCAATCAATATACATTTCACAGTCGGAAGCCGAAAGGAGGTCTGCGCAGGGTCATCATTTCCCGTCGGCACTTAGATAGTGTGTTGCTGTGTTTTAGCGTCTTAGTGTTCGCTATGTGGAAATAAGAAATGCTAAGCGAGAGCGGACTCGGAGCAGACCTCCCTTCGGCTTTTGGCGTCCCCCTCTAACTTGTGACTCTGCATACCACCGCTATTGTAATTAAAAATAATAGGAAAATCGTCACCATCACCTGCAATAGAAGGCTTCCTCCCTTTCCGATTTCTTCTACCGCCCCTACCAACCGTTTATCCGCCACCGGTTCTAAGCAAACTGCCAAAATTCGATATGTCACCAAAAACAAGATAGTCTGCAATACAGGAAGACTGATTAGAACAAAAAGTACCAGACAGGCTGCTGCCCCGACTGCATTTCGAACCAGTGTCCCCGTTCCCGCAATAATCTCGGCTACGGTCTTTGCACTTCCTCCAATTCCCGGAAGCAGTGCCACTGCCTTTCCAAGCGAATGGAGTTTTACTTTATCAATCGTAGGAAGCAGTAAACCCTCCAATGTATTCAGTCCAATAATCACTGCCAGTATACTTTTCATACAGATTTTCACTGCCTGCCCAACTACAGCAGACAATTTTGATACCATTTCTTCTTTTGTCAGATGATTTATCATCTGAAGAAGCACGGCAACTTTAATAGCAGGCAGTACAACAGCAAGTAAAACACCATTAATCAATGCCATAATTAAAATAGTAACCTTGTAGTATCCCACTGCCGTTGCACTTCCATAAGATAAACTTACCACTCCAAAAAAACAGGGAATCAGTACATCCATAAACTGTTTCACTTTTCCGATACATTCTCCTACGGTTTGAACAAGCAGCCCAAATCCTGCTGCTGAAGTTGTTAAAAAAATTAAATAGGTAAAATAAAATGAAGTTTCTGCAATCTGCTTATTGATAAAAGCAGATGAAATCTGATAAAAAATGGCAGAAGCAAGTCCGACTCCAAGCAGCAGAAAGAAAATTTCCCGATTGCTCTGCCACTCCCCTAATACTGCCCGTAAAACCCAATCTTTTATTCCATAATCCGCCGTTTCCCCCTGCATTAAACTCTGCACCAATTCCTGAAAAGAAATAGAATGGCTCTCTGTTACCTCTTCTAATACTCTTTCCAAGTCTTCAAAATCTAAGTCCTCAAGTGTAAACCACATCTGCCCTCCTCTAAAATCAAATTTTCATCTATTTCTTAAAGCTTATTCCATATCTTCTTACTTTTTTTCAATGTATTTAAAAACTTTTACCTCCCATATTACAACAAAAATAATAGTCATTTAAATATCATTCCTTTTTATTTTCTCCAAAAGCAAGAAACAGCCAGATGCGAAAACCCCAGACAGACTGCAGTGACTTTGGAAAAAAGTTAGAAGTTCTTGACTTCTGCTAAAAAAC
>CAJUGZ010000231.1 GCA_910585855.1 uncultured Lachnospiraceae bacterium
TGCATATCCTGCTTCTATGCAGGGTGTGCAAAAAAAGGGGCGTGTTTAGCCCGGATGATAGAGGAGAGGGTGTTTTACGGTAGGTAAAATCTTTCCTTATATCTGGTTCGTTTCGGTTGTTATGAGGGCGAATTGCGCCCCGGTTCGGTTGGTTGGATGAACTGAAATCAGAAGCCGTAGACTTTCTTACCGTTTGGAGCGGAGCAGGCAAAAGACAGCAGCAAACCGCCTCTGGCGTCCGGTGAAAGAAACCCCTTTACAGCATTAAAAGTCTAATGAAAGATTTTTATAAGATAGATTGACATTCTACCGTATTAGTCATATAATACAGTAAAGTGTATTATATGACTAATACGGTTTTGGTGAAAGGATAATAAAAATGGAAAAAAAGAAAAAGGCAGAATGTAGGTGAAAGAGGTATGGTGTCATTTGAACAGTTAGTTTTTGATGAGAGTTCACCTATTTATATGCAGATTATTCGCTTTGTGAAGCAAAAGATTGCGGCTGGTGTTATTCAGGACAAAGAAGAGATGCCTTCTAGAAGGGTTCTTTCTGCTTTGCTTGGAGTGAATCCTAATACGATTCAAAAGGCTTATCGGATATTGGAAGAAGAAGGGATTCTTTGTTCTCATTCTGGAGTAAAAAGTTATATTGATTTAAATGCAGAAAAACGGGAAAGGATTTATCAGGAGCTTTTAGAGAGTGATACGCTTGTTTGGATAAAGGCAATGAAGCGAATGGGAGTAACAAAACAGGAGGCAGCTCGGCTTTTTGAACGGGTTTGGGAGAAAGAGTATGGAGGGAAGGAAGAATGAGGAAAGAGTTATCGGTACTTATGTTGGCGGCAAGAAGTTCGATTTATAAAATTTGTATGGTTTTATTGGGAATGGTTGTGTTGCAGATAGTTTTTTTAAGGAGAGGATGGCAGGGGGCAGTTTCTTTGGAGAGAATAATAGAAGTTAGTTATATAGAAAAGATTTTTTATATTGCATTTTTAGGTATTTATTTTATTTTGATATGGACGGAAAGCAAAAAGGGAAGCCAGTTTGAGTATACATTGCGAAGGCTTGGAATCAGCAGAAAAAGGGTATTTTTTCTTTGGGCAGGATATAATAGCTGTTGTTTATTTATCTTGTTTGCAGTGCAGATTTTTATATCAATTTGTATTGGCAGAGTGTATTTGGAGTGGGCAGATCCAATGGATCGCTCTGCTCAAAGTTTATTTTTGGCTTTTTGGAGAAATGATTTTTTGCATAGTTTGCTGCCGTTAGCAGAGGTAAGCAGGTGGATACGGAATGGATTGATGATTTTGGCTATGGGATTGGTAACGGCTTTTTTTGGAGGAGAAGAGTTGTGGAATCGAAAGATGCCTTTGGTCTGGATTGGAGTATTGTTTTTATTGGTATTTTCGGATTCAGCGGGGAGCTGGAGAAGCGATTTGATAAAAGGAGTTTTATTTTTAGGTATTATTCTTTTTATTTTGGCAGGTGTAATAAGAAGGGGTTGGTGTGAAGAATGAAGAAAAAAGGATCAACATTTTCGATTGAAATGTATTTTCCGATAGGATATGCTTATCAAGCGGAAATTAATTTGCTGAAAATTTGGCTGATAGGAAGTATTATTTGCAGTTTTTCTTTTTTTTATCGTTATTATCAGGCTTATCGTATGCTCTATATTTATGATTCTTTTTTAAATCGATGGGTTTTAAGGGAGAATGTCTGGATTGAAAAATTTACTGTTTTATCGGATGGAATATTTCGAGGATTTTTTATAGGCTTTTTGCTTCTTGGGGTATTGGCGGTTTTTCACTATCGTTTTTATTATCAGGGCAGTAAAAGTATTTATCTGATGAAACGTTTGCCGGATCGATGGTTTTGCTTAAAGAGCTGTGTTGCTGTGCCTGTGGCAGCGGGGGGTCTTTTTTTGGGAGTTATGGCTTTTTTGTATTTTATATATTTTGTATTTTATATTTGGTTTACGCCAAAGGAGTGCCTTTATTTAGCAATGGAAGTCAGCGGTTTTTTTGGATAGGAGGTGCGGTTTATGCTGGAGATTCGGGAATTAAGTAAAAGGTATATAGGAAGAACAGGAGAAAAACAGGCTTTAAGTCGGATTGATTTGACAATGACGCAGGGGGAAGTGATTGGACTTTTTGGAGAAAACGGTGCTGGAAAAACGACACTTTTGCAGTGTATTTTAGGATATCTTTCTTATCAGGGAACAGTGTTATTGGATGGAAAACCAATCGATCGATCCAATATTATAAGGTTGTCCTATGCAACTTGTGAACATTCTTTTTTTCCGAATCTGACAGCGGATTCTCATAGGGAATTTTATCAGATGCACTTTCAGACTTTTCGAAAAAGACGTTTTGAACAGTTGATGGAATTTTTTGAACTTCCCAAAAAGAAAGCATTAAAAACATTTTCTGCTGGGCAGAAAAATCAGTTTGAAGTTATTTTGGCTCTGTGTCAGGGAGCGGATTATATTTTGATGGATGAGCCTTTTGCAGGAAATGATATTTTCAATCGGGAGGATTTTTATAAGGTTTTAATGGGAATATTAGAATCGGAAGAAACGGTAATGATTGCAACGCATTTAATTGAAGAAGTGGAACATTTTTTAAGCCGGGCAGTGCTTCTTCGAAAGGGAGAGATAGCAGGGGATATCTCTGTTTTGGAATTAGAGGAACAGGGAGAATCTTTGACAGACTATATCAAACGAATTTATCAGTATCGGGCAAATCGGGTAGAAAAAGTATTGAGAGGGGCACAAGGGCGATGAAAAAGAGTTTGCTGGCAGCAGGGGTATTGTTGGGGTTGGCATGGGCAGTATTGTTTTGGGGAATTGGTTATGTCAATCAGGGAAAAGAGAAGGTAGAACTAAAGGAAACGGTTTTATACGGTGATTTAGCAGAGGCAAAAGGAATTACTCTTCAAATTGATTCTCAATGGAATCAGAAACTTTTTTGGAGTACAAAATATCAAATTGGAAGTTTGGCATCGCCGGAAACAAAATTTTGCTTTCAACAGACAGGGGAAAAGTTGGAAACAAATTTTTTAGCAGGATTAGAATGGACAGAGGAAAGGGAGATTGCGATTGATTTGCCGTTTGTACAATTTACATCTATAACAGGAAATAATTTATTAAAGGACGATGGAATCGAATTGCCTTATCGTTCTCTTTTTCAGGAGATAGCAAATCGGACTGCGGCAGGGGAATTTTATACAGAAGAGATTTATCTGGCAGATTATATTTCTTATTATACACTTCAGTTAGAAATACAGAGCGATAAGATTTCTTCTACGCAGATACCAGAGGATGCACAGGAGAGGGTAAATCAACTGATACGGATTCCTGTTTTGCCGGATCAGAAAGGGAAAGTTTCTATTCGAAAAAATCAAAATGGAGAAGTAACAGAAATTTGTTATGAAAATATTGAAGGAGGTATATCCATCTATACAAGCGGGTGGATATCCGATGCTAGCTGTTATTTTTCTTTTGTTTGCTATGACAGTAAAGGAGAACTTCTAGACAGAGAATTTTTAGAAACGGAGTATGGGATCTATTGTCTTCCATTTCATTGGGAAGAAACAGGACAAGAACAGTTATATTCAGAAAATTATGCAGCTATGGAATATGAAAAAATGACATGTATTTGTCCACTAAAAGCAGAAGAAGGCTGGATTGTTGCAATGAGGGAAGAAGGAGATCAGTATTTGTTTGTTACGAAAAAAGCAGAGAAATTGATGCTTACTGCAATAAAAAAAGATTTTAGAGAAATTGTACAGCAGACCGATTTATTGGATTGTAACACAGGAGATCAGTTTCAAAGTTTGGAACAGCAGGAAAACACCCTTTTTATTATGATGAAAAGCGGAAAATTTTGTTTTTTGGTAAAGGATGCGCAAGGAAAGTATCAGAAAAAACAGGAAGGCGATTTGGAGCAGATAGAAGATAAATGGGAACGAGAAAATTTGATTCGGCGTCATGCTTTTCAGTGGGATGGAGAGAGGCTTATTGTTGCTGGATTTTTATATGGAAGAAATAGCGTTTATATTATGGTATTTCGGGAGGAAGGTATGGTATTTTTGGGATTTTATCAACATAGCGGTGATTTAGACTGGAGGTTTGGATGGGAAAGTGTGCCAATGCAGCCGATTGATAAACCGATTTTGCAGATGCAGTAGAAAAGAAAATTTTTCTTAACAGATGCTGAGTTATGTTTTTTTGGAGAGGACGCCAAAAGTGGAAGGGAATTCTATTCCGAGCCCGCTCTCGCTTAGCATTTCTTATTTCCTTATAGCGGACATATAAGACGCTAAAACACAGCAACACAACGTCTAAGTGCCAACGGGAAATGATGACCCTGCATAGAACTTCCTTCGGCTTTTGGCGTCCTCTCTTATGGATTGTGGGGTTGGAATATATTGGAAGAATTGGAAAAGAAAAAGTGAAAAAAATAGAAAAAAAAAGAAATTTTTGTTTGATATTTTCTGAAAAAAGCGTATACTGTATATAGAAATATAGGAATCGTGATTGCAGAGTATTGGAGGGCGCTATGAAAGAACAAAAAAATAAGTCTACGAATAAAGTATTAGACAAAAATGCTGAAAATTTCAAAAGAGAAAAAAAGAAGAAGGAAAAATCGGATAATGGGCGTTCGAAATGGCTTTTATTCAGTATTCGCAATAAGATTTTTATTTGTTTTATTGTACCGATTTTTTTTATGATTGTGGTAGGGATTTTTGCTTATAAAAAAGCAGCACAAGGGTTAAGTGATAAGTATAAAGAATCGACATTGCAGACAATTCGAATGGCGACACAATATTTGGATATGAGTGATACTTATATCGAAGCAGAAGGAACAAAGTATGCGTTTAATTCGGAATATAATCGGTATTTTATGGGATTATTTGAGAATGATCCGCTTGGGAAGATGAATGTTATGACGAATATTCGATCCGATATTTTATCGTCTCAGACAGCAAATACATTTATTAGTCAAATACATATTATTACGAAAGAAGAACTGACAATGTTTTCTACAAGAAATAGTTCTCTAAAAGGAATTTTTAGTGATTATCTTGCAGAGATGAGTACAGATGGCAGGACGTTGCAAAAATGGGTAGATTTGCATCCTTTTCTGGATAAATATTTAAGTTTGCGGCAGGAAGATTATATTATTTCTTTTCAAATGACAGGACAGTCAAATAATTGTATTGTGGTAATTGATATGAAAGCCTCTGCTATACAGAATTTTCTAAGTGAATTGAATTTAGGAAAGGGAAGTATTGTAGGATTGGTAACAGAAAATGGGAGAGAGTTGATTTGCGAAAATTTCGAGGAAGAAGGGACCAGCCGGATTATAAGCGGAGAGCCAGTATTTTATGGACAAAATTTTTATACTATGATTTCGGGCGAAGGGCAAGAGAAAAGCGGAGTGACAGATGTAGTATATAATGGAGAAGAATGTTTATTTTTCTATAGCAGAAGTGGAAAGGATTATACAACAGTCTGTGGTTTAGTGCCGCTGCAGACAGTGACTTCTCAGGCAGAAGAGATTCGTATGCTGACGATAAAAATGGTACTTCTTGCCTGTGTGATTGCAGTAACAATTGGTGTAGTGATTTCAATTGGAATACAGAAAAATATGCGTCATATGTCCTATCGGATGGGAGAAGTAGCAAAAGGAAACTTAACTGTTCAAGTGGAAGCACAAGGCAGAGATGAATTTCGAGAACTGGCAGCTTCTGCAACGAATATGATTAAAAATAATAAAAAACTGGTGCAGAAAGTCAATTATGCAACAGGACAGTTAGAAGTTTCGGCTGGAGAGGTAAGGGATGTTTCGGAAGAAATTAGTGGGTATTCGATGAATATTACACAGGCAATTGACGGGATCAATGAAGGAATGTCAAAACAGTCGGAACATGCGCAGGAATGTGTAGAACGGACGAATTTATTGTCGGAAGAAATGCAGGAAGTAAGCAAAGTAGTTGAAGAAGTAGAGCAGCTTGTAAAAGAAACAGAAGAGATGATTAGCCGTGGTATGGGGATTGTACAGAATTTAGGAGAGCGTGCGCAGGAAACAACCAAAATTACAAGACGGGTAGGAGAGAGTATTGAAATTTTGCGCAAAGAGTCAGAAACAATCAATCAGTTTGTTGGAATGATTACAGATATTTCGGAAGAAACGAATCTATTGTCTTTAAATGCCTCGATTGAAGCCGCTCGTGCCGGAGATGCAGGACGTGGCTTTGCAGTGGTAGCAGAAGAAATTCGTAAGTTGGCGGATGATTCATCAAAGGCAGCACAGGAGATTAGCAGCAATGTAGTACAGATTCGAACACAGACCATAAATAGTGTAGAGAGTGCAAAGCAGGCAGAATCAATGGTAGCATTACAGACACAGGCAGTAGAAGAAGTAGTTGGAGTATTCCAAGATATGGGAATTCGTATGAATCAGTTGGTAGATGGACTAAAGGGTATTGTAGACAGTACACAAAAAGCAGATCAGGAGCAAAGCGATACTTTGGCTGCTGTACAGAATATTTCGGATATTATCGGAGAAACCGCTAATAGTGCTGAAGTAGTGCAGGATGTAGTTGGAAAACTGCTTGAAAAAGTAGAGAATTTAAATCAAACTGCCGGAGTACTTGGAGAAAATATGGAAGAGTTAAAGACAGAGATTTCTGTTTTTAAAACGGAATAGATACAGAAAGAAGGACGATTGTATTAGTTTGTATAATCGTTCTTTTTTTGTATTTTTCATTTGGCTTTTGGAGATAGGATAGAATGATACCAGAAAGGGGGGTGGCTTTCACCGGACGCAAGAGGCGGTTTGCTCCTGTCCTTTGCCTGCTCCGCTCCAAACGGTAAGAAAGTCTAGGGCTTCTGATTTATGTTCATCCAACCAGACGAACCGGGGCGCAATTCGCCCTCACTACAGGCGAAACATAATTGATGTAAGGAAGGATTTTACCAGCCAAAAACCATCCTCTTCCCTATTCTCCGGGCTAAACACGCCCCTTTTTTTGCATACCCTGCA
>CAJUGZ010000232.1 GCA_910585855.1 uncultured Lachnospiraceae bacterium
GCACCCCGGTCTGTCCGGTTGGAGAAAGGAAAAGGCAGAAGTCTTAGAACTTCTTACTTTTTGTAAACCGGAACAGCAGTCTGCCCATCGTTTTCGAATCTGGCGTCCCCCACCCAAAAAACTTCTTACCCCGTCAGAATCCTTTCACTTTTAACAATACAACAGAAGCATTATCTTTTTCTTCCTCTTTACTCTGATTGACCAACTCAATCAATGCATAAGCTTTTTCCTGACAATTTCCTTTTCCCTCTAAACAATCCTCTAACTCCTTCCAGCGCACTCCTTCATAAAGTCCATCTGTCATAAGAAGAATATATTCTCCGCCTCTTAAATTAATTGGAGTATCAAAAAACTCAATATCATGAAAACCATCCTGCCCGATATAGTTATACAAACGATGCTGTTCAAAAAGAGAAATTGCTGCCTGTCTGCTTAATTTACCCTCTTGATATTTTTGTCTTGCCAATACATCAATCGTATGACCAGAAGTAATCGGAACTAATTCCTGATTCCGATATACAGCAATTTTGACATTTCCTACCGATGCAAAATATAACTGCCTGTTTCGAACCAAACAGACGGCTGCAGATGCCTGACCCTGACCTTCCTGCAGTAAATTTAAAATTTCCCGGTTTGCTTCCTGAAATGCTCTGCGAAAAAAATACTGCGGATGATAAAATGCACTGCGATCTTGAAAAATATCCTGAAATACTTCTACTGCTGCATGACTTGCAATTTTTCCGCTAAATTGTTTTCCCATTCCATCTGCAAGAACTGCCATAATTCCTTCTTCTGTTTCTACTACAGCACAATCATCTTCCTGTACTTCACGAGTACCTATGGTTTTGCTGATGCCTGTTTCACAGCAAAATCGTTTTTCTTTCTTTTTCTGCGTTTTATGCCAGTTTAACTTCCATCTCCATAATAGTAAAAAAACGATAAGCCCTCCTAATACAGCTAAACTATATTCTGGAACTGTCATATTCCTTCTCCTGTCTGCGTTGGATTATCTTCCCACATAAAATTTTCTCCGCAGAATGGTATAAACACAAACTTGCTCTCTCCCATCTCAATTACATCATACGCACTTAAAACAGTGGGAACATATACTGCAGCATCATTGTGATAAACAATTCCATTGCTGTCACCGGGCAGCAGAACCGTTTCTTTCTTTTTGGGGTCAAATACAATAATCCCATGATTCCGTCTTGAAATTTTGCTGTCTCCTAATATCTGAATATCCATATCATCAGCACGACCTATAAAATTTTTCCCGGACTTGATTTCATATCCTTTTCCCTGTCTTGCTCCCGATATACATACAATCCATCCACATACAGGGGAAATCTCCTGTGCCAAAAGTAAATGTTCTAATTCCTCTTCTCCATGGTTTCCTACCTCCTGTTTTTCTTTTGTTGCAGTTTCAATATTGCAGTAAGGGCATACCGTTCCATACCTTCTTGCAGAAAAAAGATGTCCATTCTGACATCGAATCAGATTCCCCATTTTTCCTTCCTCCTCTTCTGTTCTGCTTCTATAAGCCTAATCTCTTAACAGCAAACGATTAAATCCAATATAAAGAATATCACCGCAATCTACTTTACATGGAGTATTTGATGAAAGCTGATAGATTCTTTTATCTCCTTCTTTTTTTATTCGAATTCCATTTTTGCTTCCCAGATCTTCTATATACCAATTTCCAGAAGAAAAATTCATAACTGCATGTTCCACTTCCACCATACTAGCATAAGAACTTGTATTTAAATCAATATCCACTTGATTTTCTCTTTCATCCCGTCCGATTACTACAGCCGTTTTTCCATAGATATCCCATACACACAATTCGGTATCTTCTTCGCTTAAAAGAACCAATTCTCTTATCTTTCTTTTTGCAGTATCCAATCGTTTCTTTTCTGGTTTCTCCAATACTGCTGCTAAAAAGAAAAGAAACATTGACAGACCAGACAGCCACAATATTATTTTATAGATTCGAATTTGATTGGAATAAACACAGGTAATAATAAAAACTGCCAAACACACCAATGCGATTGCCAAATCAATGCTTCGCCTTTTATTCATTTTCTTTTTTCTCCTTTTTTGTCTTTTATTTTTTATCTTATTTAGGAGAAAAGCCAAAAAATTTTTCAAACTGTTTTTCTGTTTTATGTAAATTTACTGCTTGTTCTCCTTTTGTAAAAAAAGAATCTGGTTTTTTATATTTTTCTGAAGGTTTCGAAAAAACTGCTTTCTCTTGTTTTTCTAATTCCCTGTCATATATACTTTTCTTTTTTGGATCTTGCAGTATGGCATATGCCTCCGCTATCCTTTGAAACTGCTCCTGTGCATCTTTTCCCGGATTAGAATCAGGATGATACTTTTTTGAAAGCCTTCGATAAGCCTTTTTTATCTCCTCTAGAGATGCTGTCCTTGAAATATTTAAAATTTGATAATAATTTTCTTTCATAAAATTTTCCTTTTCATTTCCCTTATTTTTGATTTTTTTGTATTTTCTCTTTTTTATTTTTTATTCTTCTCCTTACTATTTCGTATATTGAATTTTTCCATTCTTTAAATTAATTCTTATAAATATATCTTTCCTGTTTCCTTCTGGATCTGGATTACCAATTCTATAATTAAATGCCAGCTCATCCTTTGTAGCAGTTATTCCATTATAAGCAGCTTCTTTTATCTCTCCATCTGGCATTTCTTTTTGACTTTCCTTTATAAAATCTTTTAAAATTTTCTTTAAATTTTGATTAATCTCTTTCTCTAACTCTGGATTTGATAAACCATAGATTACAGGTATTTTTACCTTTAACCCTCTCTTTTTTTCCATACAAATCAAATAGTCTGCCGGTTGCGGAAACAATTCTTTTCTTTCGCTTTTATATCGATAAGTTGTATAAATGTAATGCTTAGGATTATAACTTTTCATATCTTCACAAAGAGGTCTATAGTTCATACTAAAATTTCCTGTTAGAACTCCATTCTGAATCTGATAAATTTCTATTTCTCTAAAATTTTCACAATTCAATATTTTTTCTTCTATTATTAAAAAAATACTATTTTTATAATTTACTACAAAGACAGAATCGACACGATTTATATAGTTATGTAAATATGGCTGATAATAAGTCACTTGATAATTCTTTTTCTCCTTTCCTAGATAAATTGTTAAACCATTGGACTTTCCTCGCATATACTCAACAATATCTTCGATTCCATCTCCATTTAAATCCGCCGCTGTTAAAATTACTTCCCATGTATCACTCAATCCCCCCAAATCCTGCTCACTGCTTACCGAACGAGATATCACATACTGTTCCATTTCCTCCGTTCGATTCTCTTCCATTAATGTTTTATAATATTCTCCAAATTCTTCTAACAATGTTTCTTCTATTTCTATTCCATCTTTTCGATCCCAGAAACTCCTTTTTATTTGAAATTCTTCCTCCATATCAAACTCTCTATAAAGTCCTATTTCTCCATTTTTTAAATCAATTTCTACAAATATACTTACTGCTTCTGCTCTCATTACTCCACTGAGGTTGCTGCCTACTATTCTTTCTCCTGTTCCATCGAAATCCCCAATATTATAATCAAACAATAAATAATCCTTCGTAGCAATCATACTATTATAAGCTGTACCTGTTAATTCTTCCCAATAATTTTCACCAAAATGCTTCTCCGAATATACTTCCATATATTCTAATAAAATCTTTTCCAGATTCTGATTGATCTGCTCTTCCAATTCTTGATCGGACAAACCATGTATCATGGGTATTCTTACCTTTATTCCCTCCTTTTCTTCCATACAAACTAAATAATCTGCTGTTTGCTCTAACTCTTTTTTCGTTTTTCTTTCCCCTGTTATCTCAAATGTATAGTTTGGATAATAAGTAACTGATTCTTCCATTCCTTCTTTACAATAGGCTATTTCTGTATCAATAGAAGAAATCTTATACTGAATTTTAAGTTCCTCTGTTAAGATTCCCTCTTGAATTTGATAAACTGCCATATTCCTAACAGCATATGGAAAAGAACTTTGCAGTATCAAAAAAATACTATCCTGATAATTTATCACAGATATAGAATCTGTATAAGAAATTACAGTATCAAAATTTGGCTGATAATAAGTAATTTGATAATCTTTTTCTTCATTCCCTAAATAAATCGTTAAACTAGCATGATTATATCCTTCATAACTCCCTTCCATATATTCAATCACATCTTCGATTCCATCTCCATTTAAATCCGCTGCCGTTAAAATCCCTCCATCTCCCCGCATAGTTAAAAAATCATATTCCTCATATACGAAAAAATGATGAAAAGCAGGACACCAGTCCGCCATTTCCCCTCCCTCTTCCCAACTTATAAAACGAGATATCACATAAGGTTCTAACTCTTCTATACGATTCTCTTCTATTAATGTCTTTAGATAATCACCAAATTGTTCTAATATTGTTTCTTCTACCCCTATTATCTTTTCTAATCTCCATAAACAAAAACCAAACAAAATAAAACAAACTATGATCATAATCTTTCTTTTCTTTTGCTTCTCCATTTTTGCTTCTCCTATTTCCGAAAGACTTTTATAATGCTAAATTTCTCCTGTCGATACTGCCCTCTTAATGAAAATTCTCTAATCTTCATAAACTTTTATCTCTCCATTCTTTAAATTAATTTCTATAAATGCACTTTCCGTTCTTACTTGACTCCCCCTCCATGATGACAATACCAATTCATTAATTTTCATCAAACCACTAAGTTCACAATTAAACACTAAATAATCCTTGGTAGCAATTATATTATCATAGACTACACCCGTTATTTTATAAACGGGAAATGTTTCTAGATAATTACTCTCCTTTACATATTCTTCCATACATTTCAATAAAATTTTCTCTAAATTTTGATTAATCTTCTCTTCCAGCTTCTGATCAGATAAACCATGTATCACAGGTATGCTTACCTCTATTCCCTCCTTCTTTTCTATACAAACCCAATAGGTCGCTATTTGTTCCAATTCTTCTTTTGTTTTCTTTTCATAAGTCATATCAAAAGTATAATTTGAATAGCAGGTATCAATAGAAGAAACCTCATATTGAATTTTAAGTTTTTCTGTTAAAACTCCCTCTTGAATTTGATAGATTGCTATCTCTCTATCACTATTTTCAAAAGGAATTTCTTTTTGCAGCATCAAAAAATTACAATTTTGATAATTTACTACAACCATCGGATCTACATATCGAATAGAAGTATCAAAATCCGGTTGGTAATAAGTAACCTGATAGTCCTTTTCTTCGTTTCCTAAATAAATCGCCAAACCAGCATCATTATATCCTCCATCCTCCGAACCATCAAATGTATCTCCTTTTACTTCCACATATTCAATTATATCTTCGATTCCATCCCCATTTAAATCTGCTGCTATTAAAATTATCTCCTCTGTATCACTCAATTCCTCATAATACTCTTCACTCTCAGAGAAATGATGAAAAGCCAAACACCAATCTGCCATCGTCTTTCGTTCTCCCAAACTTATCGAACGAGATATCACATATTGTTCCATTTCCTCCATTCGATTCTCTTCCATTAATGTTTTATAGTATTCTCCAAATTCTTCTAACAACATCTTTTCGATTGGTATTCCATTTTTTCGATCCAAGGGATTTCCTCTTATTTGAAATTCTTTCTCCATGTCAAAATCTCTATACAGTCCTATTTCTCCATTTTTTAAATCAATTTCTACAAACATAGTTACTGTTTCTATTCTCTTTACTATATCAAGACCCTGAAGAGTATAATCAAACAATAAATAATCCTTCGCAGCAATCATATTATTATAAATTGTACTTAAAACTCCCTTATAAAAAAGATATCCCTCTGCATAGCTTTCCATATTTTCTAATAAAATCTTCTCCAAATTCTGATTAATCTTCTCTTCCAATTCTTGATTGGACAAACCATGTATCACTGGTATTCTTACGTCTATTCCCTCCTTCTTTTCCATACAAACCAAATAATCTGCTGTTTGTTCTAACTCTTCTTTCGTCTTTTCTTCCTTTATCATCTCAAATGTATAGTTTGGATAATAAGTAACGGATACTACCGTTTCATAGCTTCCTTCCTGAATCCGATAACCTTCGATTCTTCCTATCAGATAATTTTCATCATAATATTTGAAAAAAGTAATATTCTTCCCCTCCCATGGTTCTACCCAAAATATCTGTGGAATCCACTTCCCCGACCAAATCTTTAATCCACAAAGTGTTTCAAAATCAACCCAATTTTCCCCATCCACTAAAATATAATCCAATCCTTGTTTTCCTTCTCCTAGAAATTCTCCTGTTCGATAGTAATACTTAGAACCCTCTGTCATCATACCAAGAATTTCAGCATCAGCCTTTCCATAAATTTCTTCTTCTCCATCATTATCCAAATCACTATGATATTTCGATGTGATACTTGATCGAAAACCTGCACTCAAAAACTGCAATTTTCTATCTTTTTCATATTTTTCCTTATAATCTTCACTCTGTTCTTTCCCTAACTTTTCTAATAACTCCAGTTCTTCTGCCTCTTCTTTTAAATGTTCTTCTGCCTCTCCTTGAAATAATTCCTCATTTGCCGATTCCATATAATATTCTTTTGCATTTTGAGAAAATATTTTTGCTTTCTCTTCCATTCCTTCTTTACAATAAGTTACTTCTGTATCAATAGAAGAAACCCTATACTGAATTTTAAGTTCTTCTGTTAAAATTCCATCCTGAATTTGATAGATTCCCATTTCCCTAATACGGTTTTCAAAAGGAACACTTTTTTGCAGTATCAAAAAAATACCATCTTGATAATTTACTACAAACATCGAATCCACATATCGAATATTCGTATCAAAATTCGATTGATAATAGGTAATCTGATAATCCTTCTCTTCCTTTCCTAAATAAATCATTAAACCAGCATGATTATATGCTTCATATCTCTCGTCCACATATTCATATTCAATCACATCTTCGATTCCATCCCCATTTAAATC
>CAJUGZ010000233.1 GCA_910585855.1 uncultured Lachnospiraceae bacterium
CTTCCATGCAGGGTGTGAAAAAAAAGGGGCGTGTTTAGCCCGGATAATAGAAAAGCGACTATATTATGGCTGATAAAATCCTTCCTTACACCCGTTCCATTTCGGCTGAAAGGAGGGCGAATTGCGCCCCGGTCTGTCTGGTTGGAGAAAGGAAAAGGCAGAAGTCTTAGAACTTCTTGCTTTTTGGAAACCGGAACAGCAGGCTGCCCATCGTTTTCGAATCTGGCGTCCTCTAGAAAATTTCCTTCCTCTTTCATAATAAACTAGACCTTCCTCCGGCTTTCAGCATCCTCCCTTATTCTTTCTATTTTCGCTTGATTCTCTGCTTTGTTTTCTTTGATATTTTTTAATATCTGCCTCGTTTCTTCAACTCCATTTATAATTGTCCTCCAAGCAGTTTCTAATGTTTCTGTCTTTATAGAACCGTTTAACGATAGTTTTGCAGTTTCTGCCTGTTCTGTTATATTTTTTATTTGTTCTTTTTTCTTTGCTTCTAAGGCGGAAACGGCATCTGCCTGAATTTTTTGGCGTTTTAATAGAATCGCCTGTGCCAGTGCCTGTCGAAAAACAGGAAGCACAACCAGAAATGCTGTATTGATTTTTTCAATCAGTTTTTTATTATTATATTCTACTGTCTGAATGATAGGAATTGTCTGAACTGCTACCATCTCTGTTATACGAAGATCTTGTATTTTTTGTTCCAGCAGACTTTTTGCCTGCTCTAAATGAAGAAGTTCAAATTGAATATCGTTGTCTTTTTCTATCTCTTTTTGTTTTTGAATAATATATGCTTCTAATTCTTTTTTTCCCTGTTCTCCTGCCAGACTATATCGTATCAATCTATGATAATGACTAAGATTTTCTTCAAATACTTGATTTAGTTTTCGATTTGCCTGTTTTATCTCTGCCTCATACTGTTTTAGGCGGACATAAATTTTATCTACTTCTTCTCCTATTTTATAGTATTTTTCTAAAATTTTGTCTAATTGACTTTTTCGGTTTCTAAAAAGACCTCGAAATGGTTTTGGGGTATCTTTTATCTCATCTATATCAAACTTTGTCATAATTTCAGATAATGTGCCTAATATTTCACCGGAATCATCAAACTGCATCGAATTAATACTGTTTAATATGGTATCTGGTATATTAGAAACTTTTTTAGCTGCCTCTGCCCCAAAAGAAAGAATGGTTTCTAAATGATATACTTCCATCGTACTGACCAGATCATCTACTTCTTTTGAATTAACAAGCTGTTTTTCTAATTTTTGTCTGTCTGCTGCAATATTGTATGGCTGTTCTGCTGTTTTGCTTAAATCCGAATCCATTTCTAGTGCCCTCTCTTAAAAATTTTATCCCGCCATGTCCAATGCCGCTTCTCTTGAAGATGCTCAAAATCAGGTACTTCCAGATCATAGAGATATTCTCCTGCCTGATACTCTTCCAAAAGAACTTGCTGAAAATATTTTTCTATACTTTGATATCCGGTCGGAACAAACAATACAATATCAAATCCAATTAAATTTAAAAATGCCATTAAAATTGCATCCTCCAAAGAAACCATTTCTTCTGTTGTATTGATATGTACAATTTTTGGATTTTTTTTCGTAAAATCAAACTTTTGAATCATCCTCAGCAAATCCTGATTCATATTCAATACAGTAGAAAGAATCGTATATTCTGTTCCGTTTTCAAATGTTCCTTTTATTGTCTTTTGTTCTATCAATAACTGAAGTTTATCCAAAATATATTCCTGCATCTCCTCCCTTAAAAATCCATAAGAATAACTTGGATGAGATTTTATTTTAGTTCTCTGTAATTTTTTATTTTTAAAAAATTCTGCTGCATATCTTTTTATAGGATTTTCATCTGTTGCCTTGATATAAGGTACTTTTTTAATTAATAAAACATCTTCTGTTAAAAGAGATTTGATTTCCAGCCAATAGTCTAAAAGATTTCCATTTTTCACACCAGATACTTTTGCAAAAAGAACCGGAAGATTTACAAAGTTATTTACAATACTAAAATTAGGGCGATATTTCAGTTCCTGTCCCCATAAAATCTGAATTTCTTCATACATTGTCTGAAGTGTAACTGCCGCTGCTCTGTGGTACTGCTGGTTTCGATAGATTCCAGAATTTTGATACATCAAAGTATCTAACTCTCTTTCAGCATGATAGGCTGCCGTTGCAAGATGAATTTTTGTATCTTCTCTTGGAAACTGCAAAACCTCTAATGTATCCTCATAATTTATCTCATAAAGATTACTATCCTGCAATATACATCTTTTTTTCTGATCGGGCACTAAAATCAGAACATCTACCGGCAGACGAGATAAAAATCTGCAAAACATCGCTTCATTTTCATTCTGACATCCATCCAAATAAATAAAACAGCCAATCTGTGGCATCTTCCAATCAAAAAACAGTTCCGGCTGATACCGTTTTAACCAGCATAAAAGATAAACTGCCCGATTTTTTAACCGATTGATATTACTGTTTTCCCGTCTTCCCTCTTCTAAAAGAAGATCAAAAAAAGCCGTGCGAATCACTTGCTGCAATTCGATATTTGCAGTATATCGGATATTCTGATTTGCCAAATCCGCCAGCATTTGTTCTAACCTGTTATAATCTTTTTTCTGCACTGCAGCAATTTCCTCCACTGTAGGCAAAGGGATTTTTTCTTCTATTATTACTACTTTTCTTTTTTTACTCTTTAATTCTAATTGAAACTGATACAGTTCATTTTGATAGGTAAGCTTATCCTCTACTCCATTAATCCGAATCAAACAATTATAAAACAATTTAGGATTTTCTCCTCGTTTTGCACCTTCTATTTGAATACTGCTAAATCCCTTTTCCTTCATCCAAATATTAGTACAAGGAGATAACTCCGGTTTTTTTCCATAAATATTGCTTTCTTCTACCCGATTTTCCTTATTTTTCCTATTTTCTCGAACCTGTTGGATTGAAAATCTATCTGGAAACGATACCATACCATCTAACTCCAACCGATCCGACCATCTAGATTCTGGATCGACTGTTCGATAACTTTGTTCTCCTTTATATTGAAGCAAAATCACATCACATCCCACACAGGACAAAATAACAAGCATCATCAGCTCATAATTTCCAATCTCTCCCTCATAAAGAATTTTAGCAACATCATTTTCTCCCAGATGATTTATAATTCTTTCAAAATAATAATAAAGCCAGCACATATATTTTATATATGCATTTTTCAGCATATTTTCATTCTTTCCATTTCTTCGGAAATAATCCAACGATTGATAGAGAGCCGCTGCCATTTCCTTTCTCTGTTTTTCCTTTACTCTAGGAAGCCACTTCTCTAAGGCAGACGAAAAAAAACCAATCTGCATTTGAAAATCCAATCCCATTATTTCCTGATAATAACTTAACTTTTTCTCATCTGGATTTGGAATTTTTCGCTCCAATACAACACCGTTGTACTGTGCCACCCTGTCATACTGCTCTAACAGTTCCTGTACCTGTCCATTATATCCGCTAATCCTATAAAAAAAAACTCCTCTTTCCTTTCTCTCATCCAACTTAACAAAAAAGTCCTGCCAGTTCTGAATCCTCTTTCTATCCAATTTTTTCTCCGTCCTATCTCTATAACTCAAGAGGTCGCCGAATCGGAAGCAAGGTCTATTCCGAACCCGCTCTCGCTTAGCATTTCCTATTTTCATAACAGACACATAAGGCACGAAAACACAGCAAGACTGTGCCTAAGTGCCGGCGGGAAATGATGACCCTTCACAGACCTTCCTTCCAATTCCGGCTATGTATACTAAACCACTCAAAAAAAACAACCAACAACCCAATACTTTTATCTAACTATTTACAATAAATTCCTGCAAACGCTAAGATCCTGTTCTGTATTCCGATATATGGTAATTTTACAAAAAATACATGTAAAAAGATACTAAACAAGCTCTAACACTCTATTTCTAGACAGGAGTACACAGCCGAAAGCCAAAGGGAGTGCTATGCAGGGTCATCATTTCCCGTCGGCACTTAGGCACGGTCTTTTCGTGCCTTATGTGTCCGCTACGAGGAAATGCTAAGCGCAAGCGGGCCCGGAATAACACTCCCTTTGGCTTTCGGCGTCCTCCCTTCCACAAATCAAAAATATTATATCACTCTACCCTTTAAAACGCAATAGAGGACATCCCAAAGGATATCCTCTATCTAATCAGCTAATCAACCGCCGCTTGTGATTAAACTGATCCGTTCTTCATCTGCTCTTCCTGACGACGAATCATCTGGCGAACCATCTCACCACCGACAGAACCATTCTGTGCAGATGTCAAATCTCCGTTATAGCCCTGCTTTAACGGAACACCAATTTCAGATGCTACCTCCATCTTAAAACGGTCTAAAGCTTCTCTTGCTTCTGGTACCTCTGCTCTGTTAGAACCTGTACTATTACTTGCCATTTCATTCACCTCCATAAAATGTCTAGTCTATTAGTTTCTCCGACAGAAGCCCGTTTCTTATCTCTGACTTCTGCTTCAGAATCTTTCTGAACTTCTGTCGGATAAGTTCCGTTCATCTATCGTAATCCTATTATGTGCAGGATACCTAGAAATATAATGGGAATTCATCCCAAACAAAAAACATGACTATTTCAATTTTTTCTTTTTTATCTACAATAGCAACTCTTATTTTCTCTATTTTTAATCTAACAGGCAATTTTCTGCAGCAGATTCCAAAACAAGTCCTGCCTGATAGCGTTTCATAAATGCATCAAACCCGGCTATCTCTTTTGGATCTGGCTGAATCTGACTTCCGGTTTTTCCCTGAAATACTCGATTTGTTAAAAAACAATCCAATGTTTCATTTTCTTTTTTATAAAGCATAAAAGACGCTAAAAGAGCAATTCCCCATGCACCGCCTTCTCCTGCTGTTTCTAATACGGATACTGGAGTATGTATGGCTGCCGCAAGAATTCTTTGTCCGACACCCTGTGTTTTAAAAAATCCGCCATGTCCAAAAATTTGATCAACTTCCACTCCCTCTTCCTGAGATAAAATATCTAGTCCGGTCTTTAAAGCTCCAAGTGCAGTAAACAGATGAACACGCATAAAATTTGCTAAATTAAAGTTACTCTTTGGTGTCCGCACAAACAATGGTCGTCCTTTTTCTATATTGGTAATATGTTCTCCTGAAAGATAATTATACGCTAACAGCCCGCCGCAGTCAGCATCTCCTTCCAGTGCTTTTTGATAAAGTACAGAAAAAAGCTGATTTTGACTGACCTGTACTCCAAAACAGGCAGCCGCCTCTTCAAAAATTTTAATCCAATCATTTAAATCAGAAGTACAGTTATTGCAGTGAACCATTGCTACTAAATTTCCATCCGGCGTTGTTACCAAATCAATCTCCGAATGTACCTTTTTCAATGCTTTTTCCAGTACAATCATGGCAAATACAGAAGTTCCGGCAGATACGTTTCCTGTTCGCTTTGCCACACTATTAGTTGCCGTCATACCAGTTCCGGCATCTCCCTCTGGCGGACAAAGAGGAATCCCTGCCTGCAGTTTCCCGCTTGGATCTAAAAGCCGTGCTCCTTCTTCCGTCAATACACCTGCTGGTTCTCCTGCTACTAGTACATGCGGCAAAATCTCCTCCAACTTCCATGAAAACTGCTCTTTGGCAATTTTTTCATCAAATTGCTGTATCATCCTTTTATTATAATTTTTAGTCTGAATGTCGATTGGAAACATACCAGAAGCCTCTCCTATACCAAGCACTTTTTTTCCGGTCAGCTTCCAATGTACATATCCAGCAAGCGTACTAAGAAAGGAAATTTTCCCGACATGTTCTTCCCGATTTAAAATTGCCTGATATAAATGGGCAATGCTCCATCTCTGTGGAATATGATACTGAAATAATTCAGTTAATTCTTTAGAAGCCTGCTCTGTTATCGTATTTCTCCAAGTACGAAAAGGCACTAAAAGCTCTCCCTGCCGATCAAATGCCATATATCCATGCATCATCGCACTAAATCCAATCGCTCCTATCTTTTTTAAATCGGTATGATACTGCCGTTTTACATCCGAAGCCAACTGCTGATAACATTCCTGCAAGCCTGTCCAAATATCTTCCAAATGATAAGTCCAAATTCCATCCTCATAACGATTTTCCCAGTTATATGCTCCCTGTGCAACCGAAGTACTATCTTCTCCGATTAAAACCGCTTTTATACGAGTAGAACCAAACTCAATTCCAAGCACCGTTCTGCCCTGATCAATCGCTTTTTTTATCATATCGCTCATCTTATAAACCGTTACTGAAAAATCTATAAAAAGTTATAAAATTAGTTATTTTTTACTTTTTATCATGTTACTTATTTTACAGTAATTTTCTCCTTCCTTATTTTTCTCATATCTTTCTTGATAAAGAACACTGTAACCTGCGTTTTCTTTTTTCTAATTTTTCCATCTTTTGTGTTTGATACCAAAATCTATACCAATCCTTTCACCGGACGCCAGAGGCGGGTTGCTCCTCATAGGTGCGAACTTAAGATGAAAGTATAGGAAAAATGCCCAAAATTCAAGGGAAAATAAAAATTGTAAATTTTTGGATGCTTCTCTAATAGAACGTAAAAGTAGCCATTTTATAAGATATTTTTTTAAAACAATAAAAATGTAAAATTTTAACTTTCTCTTGATTTTATTAGATTTTGTGCAATTTTCGCTTAAGTTCGCGCCTATGGGGTTGCTCCTGTCTTTTGCCTGCTCCGATCCAAACGGTAAGAAAGTCTAAGGCTTCTGATTTTGATGAATTCAACCGGACGAACCGGGGCGCAATTCGCCCTCATTTCAGCCGAAACAAAACAATTATAAGGAAGGATTTTATCAGCCATAAAACATTCTCTTCCCTATCCTCCGGGCTAAACACCATAGGCGCGAACTTAACGAAGAAGTCCTGGTAAAACTGCCGAATGAAACTCGTCATTTTGATTCATTCGTCGACGAT
>CAJUGZ010000234.1 GCA_910585855.1 uncultured Lachnospiraceae bacterium
CTGTTCCTGCCGCAAGATACTGTAAACGCTCTTTCTGATTTTCTCGGCTTCTTTTCCTTATACTTGAAATAAATGTCGATTTGCTCTAAATGCTTTTTCAGAGTGGCAAGCTGCCGTCCAACGGGTTTCAGCTTCCCTTGAATATCCAGTTGTTCCCCTATCATGGTTTTGAATTTTTCATCAAACCCCGCCATATCCATGATGTCGTTGGCTTGCAGGAAATTCAGCATTTTTGCTGCGTCTTTGAGGTTATAGAGGGATTGGGAATGGAATATCCTGTTTTCCCAGTCTGCGCAGCAGATATTCCCTTACCTTTTCTTCTGTCAGCGCTTCCTCATCAAGAACAGGTTCGTCCACTGACACATCCGTTACTTTTTTCTTTCTCCCATGTTTCACCGCACAGCAGATTCCACTCCCTGACGCTGTGTAACAACATATTTAATTTACTTGTACTGGATTACTGGACACTGTTTTGTCTTTTTTCCCACTTTCCTGCGTTCCAGAGCAAAGACCATATCCCCGGTACGCTCAAAATAACCCATATCCTTTTTCCAGCTTACGTCGCATTTGCAGTGCTGCAAACCGATAAACTGCTGTTTCATTTTCCTTCCGCAGTTCGGGCATACCTTTCCCCACACAATGCAAGGAAATAATCCTTTTTCCTCTATATCTCCTCCTGCCTTTGAGGAGCGTTTTGAATATCTCGTCATAGTTAAGCTCCAAAAGCAGCGTTCCCAGTACAGTCGTTAAGTTTTCAGAAAAATACTCATTAATACACTTAATAATATCTATGTATTCTTTACCACCTATTTTTACAATCCTTGATATTTCTCTTTTATGATCTGCCTCAAATAAAACTTTACATGTCAACCTTTGTTATCACATCACCCTTCGGTGTCATATACTGTTCTATTTTATCCCTTAGAAACTTTATTAATGAACCTTGAGTAATTTCTCTTCTTCCCACACTATACATCCATATATTCCGATACAAACAGATTTTTCCATCCGGTAAAAATTTAATTGCTACTATTCCTCTAAATACAAGAAACCAAACGAGCTTAGCAAGTTTCGCAACTATTTAAATATTTTATTACAAATAATCTAGAGATAAAATACCCCTATAGATGATAATTTCCTCTTTAATAATAAAAACCTTTAAAAAAAGAAAGTCCTTTCTACAAAGACTTTCTCTTTCTAATTTTCTAAAAGCTTGTTCTATAATAAAATATAATTCTAATATTATCCAACTAACAGCCAGAGGCAGTTTGTTTCTTTCCCAAACCACCTCTGGCGTCCTGTAAAAGCAATACCCTATCTCCAAAAACTCTTTCTAAATCAAACTCTATATATTACCCTTCTTCTATCTCTTCGCTTTCTTCTTCCTGATCTTTTATTTCTGTAAGATCGATATCAATGTCTATATCAATATCTATATCATAATCAGGCGGAAACTCTACCTCTATCCAAACATAAACAACAGCTTTTTCTCCCTCTAAACCATCTGGAATAAATTCCAGTGAATATGTTCCATGCTCTTTTACTTCCGAATCAGGATCTTTCCAAACATATGTTCCATCTACCCCTTTATTGTTTTTACCAGTAACCTGAATATCTTTTAAATGAACCGCCGATCCCGACACTACAAGCAGATCTGTTTTCTGATCTACCGTAACCGCAGATCCACTGGCTGTCACTGTAAATGTAACATTTCCTTCTCCATAAGAATTACTTACCTGCCTGCTTGGTATAGTTACAGCAGACCCCGTTGTAACAATCTGAGCCTGAAGTTCTTTTACCAAAAGCGGTATCTCTGAATCAATCTGTATCGGTTCAGATTCCCACTCATTTAAACTTTTTACATGGATCTTTACATATTTTCCTGCCAATTCCTCTGTAATATAAAGATAAGCAGAAAGATAAAAACCGCCAGAAGAAATCTCCTGATATACTCCGTCTTTCTGATCACTGACATACCATTCATAAAAACCATAGTTTCCGTCATCTTCCCATTCTGCTACTGCATCTAAATAATATGTCACCTTTGGCGTTCCAGAAATCTTTATATCTTTTATCGTTCCTTCTTTATATTCTATCTCTTCGCCGGAACGTTCCACACAAATCGCTTCACTGAAAATCCCTGCTTCGCTATGATTGGAAGAAATTTCTACTTTTACAAAAAGCCCTTCCATTTCTTCTCCCAAATAATAGCTTTCTAAGACAGCTCCCTCTATCGGCTGATAAACTCCGTCTAATTTGTCGCACTGATACCACTGATAAGTCAAAATACCGGTTGCATCTTTATTTGCCTTTGCCTTTAAAGTACAATAAACATATCCAAGACCATCAATTTCTGCACTTTTTACTGGAACAATTTCCTCAGAATCTACCCAGCCTGCATATAAAGTAATCGGTCTGTCACAAATCATTTCATCCAGATTCAATCGATATGTTGTTTCTGTCATTTCATCATTTTTATACCATCCGTTAAATTCCATTCCTTCCTGTTTCGGAAGAGGAATTTCTTTCTCTTTCAAAACCGTTCCGATTGTCTGATTTACTTTTATCTTAACCGTAATCTGACTTTCTCTTTTTTCAATATCGTCAAAATCCTCTGTAATCCAATAACCGCCATTGGCATCCAAAGTTACGCTGTGATATCCTGTCACAGTTCCCTTTCCTATAATCTTTATATTTAATGCCCCTATTCCCGTTACATCAGAAATCTCTGCATTAGATGAAACATTTACTTCCGGCTTTATATCGGCTGAATTTACCTGAAGCTGACTGACTTTTACCGAAAGAGAAATCTTAATTGATGCTGTAATCCGCAGTACGCCAACACTTCCAGCACCGCCAATTTCCGATGCGACACTTGCAATAATACTAGGAATTACAATTTTCTCCTGTATAGAAATCTTTACTTTTCCAGTTGTCGCATGAACTGCCTCTGAAACAGTTGTCGTTCCTTCAAAAGAAATATGCAGCGGATTCGCCCCTTCTGTCAATCGCTTTGCTGCAATCACAATACGCAGCTTACAATTTACTATATGTACCGTATTTTCCCCGCCGCCTTCAATCGTTGTCGTTCCGTTTACTGTCAGCCCATCCAGCGTAAGATCGCCATTTCCTACCAGTTCTGAAATCGTCAGATCATTGATTTCATCAATTCCAAACATATCTGCCGAATAGACTCCTTCTTTATAGATAATTACATTTTTTGTCTGTTTATCTACAAAAAAATCTGTTCTTTCCTGATCATCTTTATCCTGATCGTCGTCTTTATCCGAATCCTCAAAGTCATCTTCATCATCCCAAACCAAAGACCAGCTTTCGTCTGCAGCCATTCCACTCTTTCCGTCCCAGACGCCATTTGCCTGCAATGTCCAAATCATACCCTGAATCATTACTCTGCCAGTCTGCATTGCACCTGATAAAGCATCCAGATAATACCAATTCTTATCTATATCCTGAAACCACCCTGTTTTCATCTCCCCTGAAACAGTATCCAAATAATACCATTTTCCATCCATTGGCTGAATCCAGCCTTTTTTCATCACTCCGGTATGATAATCCAAAAAATACCACTTTCCATCTGCCGGTTTAATCCAACCCGTTTTCATCGCCCCAGTATGATAGTCCAAAAAATACCACTGGCTATCTGTATCCTGAAACCATCCGATCTGCCTTTTTCCTGCAGAATCTAAATGATACCAATTTCCGCTATCTTGTATCCAGCTATTCGCATAAGCAAACTCTTCTGCACCAAGATACTGCCGACTTATACTATTCTGAGTAAAATCCGCCGACAATGGTATCGTATTTCCCACTGCAAAAAATAAAGCAAGCATAACCGCAAAACCCTTTTTCCATCTCACTTTCATAACCTTGCCTTCTCCTTTCTCTTAACTGCTGTAAAAACATTTTATCTTTTGTTCCTTTCAGGCTTAAAACTACTATACCTCTTTTTCATCTGTAACTATCTTTTAAAACAATCTTTGCTTTCCCAACATATCACAATCTAAAATAAAAAAAAAGTATTCCAACATATATTGCACTTTTTTAGGAATACTTTGCGGGGATACCAAAAGTCATCGCACTATATAGGTGTCCCTACCTCAATCAAATTACCATCCAAATCATAAAAACGAATTATCTTTTGTCCCCAGCTATGCGTCATAAGTCGATTGACGTATTGAACCTCGGGATATATTTTTTCCAAATTTTCAATAAATGCTTCTATATCTTGTTCCTCAAAATACAGTTCGCAAGAATTGCTTTTCGAAATAATACCTTTCCCTAAAAACTTTTTCCAAATTTTTTCCTCCTGAAGTACAAGACCTTCCGTTAAAATCATATTGCCATCATTATCAAGTATCATATCAAGCCCAAACAAATCATGATAAAATTGTTTCGATTTTTCAATATCTTTAACAACAATCAAAATATTCTTTAATTTCATTATCAATCTCCCTCCAAATTCCGATTTGTACATCTAATATACATCATTTTCCAGCGTCCCCCTCCTATTTTAAAATCGGCAGCAAAACTCGCACAACAAACATCCCCTGTTCCATTTGAAAATCTACATCTCCCAAATACTTCCGTACACTATGTACAATACTAAGCACCCCTAATCCACGTCCATTCTTTCGAACCGGAAGCCCGTTTTCAAAATTTATCTGACTAAAACAGGTATTTTTTACCTGAATTACCAATTTCCCTGCTTTCTGCCAAATCTGTACTTCAATCTGCTGGTTATTACTGCCGGATTCCTCACATCCATGCAGTGCATTTTCCATTATATTTCCTAAAATAGCAATAAAATCTGTTTCTCGTATTCCGGTTTCCTTTTGTATCTTTATATCTGAAAAAACCTGTATTCCCTTTTGCTCCGCTTTTCGAATATAAATTCTTAAAATATGATCAACTACAAGATTCTCACAAATTTTTACAGGACAAAGATCACTATACTCTTGTTCATGCTGTTTTAAATATTCTAACAGTACATGAGTTTCTCCTCTTTGTATATACTCCGCAACCATCAAATCATGATGCCGGACATCATGCCGAATCCGATTTGCTTCTTCCACATGCTCCTGCATCAATTCTAATTCCCTTTTCAACATTTCATTGCTAATTGCCGTTAATTCCATCTCCTGCTTATCTCCCATTTCCTTCTGCATCAAATACAAAGTATGCAGCATCACAATATGCGTTACCAAAAGCAAAGCACAAGTTCCTAAAAACATCATCTGTTCAGCATAAGATCGAACAATAATATGTGTCGGTCGTGTTGCATAAAATAAAATCAAAAAATTTCCTGCAATCGCTATTATACAGATTTCTTTCCATTGAAATTTTAAATGATTAAAACCATCTACAATCTTTCGAAACGGCTTTCTTATCCATCGCCTGCAGATAAAAAAACCTATCCCGGCATAACAAATCCGCACACCAATATCTGCCCAAGGATTTCTGTCAAAAAAACAAATCGCAATCCAAATTCCCACATAAATCAAAAAAAATAAAATAAACATCTGTAAAGTCAATTTATACAAAGACTGCAAAAAAGTATCCTGACTCATCAATGAAAAAAATACCGACGCACATAAAAACAGCACCATTGTACAATACTTCAAATAACTAACTGGTTCAAAAAGAACCCATACCGTTCCGACTCCTGTCAAAAAAATAATAAACACCAAATAATACAAACATGTCTTTTTCCATGAAAATTTAGGATTATCCAAACTTAAAAAAAATACACTATAAGCAATTATCTCTATCATATTGCGAAATATAGCCAGAATCGGTGTTACCCCCAAAATCATTTTGAATCTCCTTTCGACAATAATATTGAAAGTATTGTTCCTTTAACAGCCGATAAGCCCCTCTTGGCAAATAAAGTACCTCTCCGCTATCTAACTGCAATTCCCGTGCATTTAAGCTTCCAACATACTCCAAATTTACAATATAAGAAACACCGACTTTTACAAATCTTAAATCTTCTGAAAGCATCCTATAAATCTCTGCCATTGTCAGTCGAAGCAAGGATCGTGTTCCATCTGCCAAATACAAATACTGCTGCTTCCCCTTCGCCTCACAATATAAAATATCCTGCAGCGCCACTCGACAGATTTTCCCCTCAATCCGTAAAAGAAGATACTTTTTTCTCTCCTTCTCTATCTCACTTAAAAATCGATTCAGAATCAAAAACAAATCTTTCTCCAAAACAGGTTTTACCAAATATTGTATTGCACCCACACGAAATGCTTCCAATGCATGATCGACCGAAGCCGTAAGAAAAACAATCCTGCCTTCCATTTCCATTTCCCGAAGTTCTTTTGCTACCTCCGTTCCCAGCTTTTCAGGCATATAAATATCTAAAAACAGCAAATCCGGCATATAATCCCTATTTTTCACCATATCCAATAAAGAATCCGCACTCTCAAAACATTCCACCGCAAATACATATTCCTCATGCTCTCTTTGATAATTCTGCAGTATTCTCTCTATTTTCTCTAATTCCCCTCTTTCATCATCACAAATTGCTATTCGATACATATTTCTCCTTCTCTTTTCTCTTTTGATTTTACAACTTCTATTTTCACTAACTAAAAATTATACACATTTTCCCGTGTAAAATCAACTGAAAGATTCGAGCCACTTTAATTGGGATTTTGGAGGGGGACGCCAGATTCGAAAATGGGAGAACAACCTGCTGTTCCACGTTTCCAAAAAGTAAGAAGTTCTAAGACTTCTGCAGTTCCATGCATCCAACCGGACAGACCGGAGCGCAATTCGCCCACATAACAGCCAAAACGAAATAGACATCCCAAAAGACTCTATCTGCCATAAAACAATCGCTTTCCCATACCTATGTGGGCTAAACACGCTCCTTTTTTTTCACACACTGCATGGAAGCAGTATGTGA
>CAJUGZ010000235.1 GCA_910585855.1 uncultured Lachnospiraceae bacterium
CCTTTTTTTGCATACCCTGCATAGAAGCAGGATATGCAAAAAATTCTAGGTGTTTTCACAGAAGTCCAAGACTTTCTAACCGTTCTCCGAAGTCGCAGCCAAAGGACAGGAGCAAACCGCCTCTTACTGTTGGTTGAAAAGCAGTAGAAATTATATTTTATTACAGAACAAGTTTTCAACAAAGTTTAGACACGATTCTTTTTTTGTTTCGGAGTCAAGAAACAGCCAGATTCGAAAATGGGGAACAGCCTGCAGTGACTTTGGAGAAAAGTTAGAAGTTCTTGACTTCTGCTTAGAAACCTAAGATTTTTTTCACATCCTGCTTTCATGCAGGGTGTGAAAAAAAAGGAGCGTGTTTAGCTCGCTTGTGTATCGAAACGTAACCATTTCGTGGCAGGTGGAATCGTTTGGATATGTCCATTTCGTTTTGGCTGCCATGCGAGCGAATTGCGCTCCGGTCTGTCCGGCTGGAGAAATAAAAATGCAGAAGTCTTAGAACTTCTTACTTTTTGGAAACCGGAACAACAGGCTGTTCCCCATTTTCGAATCTGGCGTCCCCCTCAAATTAACGCCCCTCCCCCAAAAACTATTAAAATTTTGGAATTAAAACACTAAAATCCAAGCATAATTCTACACCGAGCCCGCTTTCGCTTACCATTCCTTGTAGCAAACACATAAGACACAAAATACATACCTAAATGCCGACAGGAAATGATGCCCCTTTGTAGACCTACCCTTGGATTTTAACTATATCTACCAACCAGAAGTATAATATTTCCCCTATTTTTTTATACAATTATTCCGCCCTTATAATCATAATTGATATATCATCTTTACAATAAATATAAAAAGCCTTTTCTTCTTCATCAAAACAATACCGATAAAAAGAATCTAATGCTCCATAAAAAGTCATATTTTTTCCCATTGCAGATAAATCAATTTTTTTCTTGGACAACTCTTTTTTTACTTCCTCCTCACTCGCATAGTCTTCCTGATAAAACTCCCATCCATTTTCATTTAACACCTCTTGTGCCGTTGTATATTCTACGCCAACAAGAGCATCCAATAACACACACATCAAATATTCAGATAACGTACACGCAATTAACTTCCAATCTGCTAATTCATCTGCCTCATGCTGCATATAAACAGGAGGATTTTCCAAAGCCAATTCCTTTTCCTTTATACCATAAATTACAACTCCCGCCGAATAATCACTGCCAATCTGTAAATAATTCTCCACCAATTCTGACCACTGTTCTTTTGGAATCTTTGAATACGGATAAAAAGCATTTTCTTTACAAAACTCAGGATCATCAAAATCCTCCCTACAATCTTCAATTCCTTCTTCAATATATTGATAGGAAAAATAAGGAAGAGAATCACTATTTACCCAAATATCTGCCGTAGATAATAATTCTTTATTTCTTACTAAACTTAAAAAATCAAATAATAATCGAGGAAGTTTTATATGATTCTCCTTTTCAAATAATTCTAATTCTTCTTTTGCTGCGGGTTCTGTATATCCAAATAGCTTTACCACTTCTATCGGTGTTAAATTATATTTTATAGCCATATTCCTAACCTCCAATCAAAAGAGTAGGATTTTGACATCCTTTCTCATATATTTTTATGAAAGAAGTGATTCGTATAACTTTTGAATATCTTCTACACTTGTTTCTTTTGGATTTCCCGGTCTGCAGGCATCATCATAAGCTGACTGTGCCAAGAAAGGAATATCTTCTTTCTTTACAATTTCCTTTAAATCAGCAGGAATCCCGACATCTTTTGACAATTTACGAACAGCATTGATTGCTGCCCGTCTATATTCTTCCTGTGACATAGAATCCACATCTTTTACTCCCATAGCCCGAGCAATTTCACGATATTTTTCTCCGGTTGCATCTGCATTATATTCCATCACAGTAGGAAGAATAATTGCATTTGCAATACCATGCGGCGTATCATATAAAGCACCCAGCGGATGTGCCATAGAATGTACAATACCAAGTCCTACATTAGAAAATCCCATTCCGGCAATATATTGCCCGAGTGCCATATCCGTTCTTCCTTCCGGGATATTTTCTACAGCATCTCTTAATGAGCGGGAAATAATTTCAATTGCCTTTAAATGAAACATATCCGACAATTCCCATGCCCCCGCTGTAATATATCCTTCAATCGCATGTGTCAATGCATCCATTCCAGTTGCCGCCGTTAGCCCTTTTGGCATAGTAGACATCATCTCTGGATCAACAAACGCTACAACAGGAATGTCTTTTGGATCAACACAAACCATCTTTCGGTTTTTCTCCGCATCCGTAATCACATAATTAATCGTTACTTCTGCTGCCGTTCCAGCAGTAGTAGGCACTGCAAAAATAGGTACAGAAGGATTTTTTGTAGGTGCAACACCCTCTAAACTCACTACATCCGAAAATTCTGGATTTCTGATAATAATACCGATTGCTTTTGCCGTATCCATGGAAGAACCGCCGCCAACTGCAATTAAATAATCCGCACCAGACTTCTGAAATGCTGCTACTCCGCTTTGCACATTTTCAATAGTCGGATTCGGCTTAATCTCAGAATACAATTCATAAGAAAGATTTGCTCCATCTAAAACATCCAAAACTCGTTTCGTTACTCCAAACTGAATCAAATCCGGATCAGAACACACCAATGCCTTTTTCAATCCCCGCCCATTCGCTTCCGATGCAATCTCTAAAATCGCACCAGCTCCATGATAAGAAGTTTCATTTAACACAAATCGATTTGCCATAATAAAAATTTCCTTTCTTTTTTATTCTAATCATAACACTTTTATATAAAAAAATAATGTACACTAAATAATCCAAATAAACTCTTTTATTATCTCCCGTATACTATACACAGACGAAATCGCAAAGACGGTCTACAAAAGGTCATCATTTCCCATTGACACTTAGGTGCTGTGCTAAGCGAGAGCGGGCTCGGCGCAGACTGCCCTTACGATTTCGTCTTCCTCCTCGCTACTTTTTTTCAGGAATCGGAACTACTTTCCCTCCAATTTGAAAATCCGGTTTCTCAAATAAAAATTTCTCTGGAATCTCTACATGAAATGCTTTTCCCACATCCCGGAAATTCTCCGCTGTAATCGTCTGCAGTTTCTGAGGTACGACCGAATAAATTTTAATCAAAATCTCTGCCGATTTTTCCACTGTATGAAGTAATCCAAATGTCAAATCAAAATCCTCTCCAGAACAGAACATGCCATGATGTGCCCATACCGCCACATCATACTGTTCCATCAATTTACTTGTTGCTACCGCAATTTCATGTCCGCCGGGTACCATCCAATCAACTACGCCAACTCCCTGCGGAAAGACAACAGGACATTCTGTCGCTGCCTCCCAAAGTTCTCTTGTAAAAATTTCATCCTTTAAAGGTAAAATAAACGTTAATGCAATAATATTTGTTGTATGTGCATGATAGATTACACGATGCCTTCCGTTTGTTACACGTTTTTTTACTTCATGATTCATCAGATGAGAAGGAAGTTCACTTGTCGGCACTCCTCCTTCTACCAGTCCCCAGCGAAGACGATAGTTTTCTCCTTTTTCGTCTAATTCAATAATTGCAATACAAGCCTCTGGGTCTACAATAATATTTCTAAAATACTTGCCGCTGCCTGTTACAAGAAAATACTCCCCTGCAAGTCCCGAAACCTCTGCTCCAATCGGAGTCCAAGCCCCGTTTTCATTTAGTCTTGGTTTAATTTCTTCTACTTCTTCCTGCTTTAACCGATAAGATAAGTTTCCGCCGTTTCTCTCATGCCATCCCTGATGAAATCCATCATCCGCCATTTTAATAAATCCACGGACAAATTTTGTGTCCAATATCCTCATAAAAAATTCCTCCTTATCCGCACCTATCTAACACATCCAACCAGCTCCGTAATATCTTCTATTCCATGTCTTTCCATATATTGCTCAATTCCTTCTATAACCTCTATGGTAGCAGCAGGACGGAAAAAATTTGCTGTCCCGACAGAAACAGCGGTTGCTCCTGCCATTAAAAATTCAATCGCATCTTCTGCTGTTACAATTCCTCCCATTCCAATAATAGGAAGTGTTACCGCATTTGCTGCCTGATATACCATTCGAACGGCAATCGGCTTAATAGCAGGTCCAGACAGCCCGCCTGTTTTATTTGCCAAAGCAAAACAGCGTTTTTCTATATCTATCTTCATTCCGGTCAGTGTATTAATCAAAGACAGTGCATC
The DNA here is from genome assembly GCA_910585855.1 of uncultured Lachnospiraceae bacterium. GTDB lineage: Bacteria > Bacillota > Clostridia > Lachnospirales > Lachnospiraceae > MGBC114844. The sequence goes on from CAJUGZ010000235.1 coordinate 4,265, forward strand.
TGCCCCTCCTGCTTCTGCCGCTTTTGCCATATCGGAAATACTGGTTACATTTGGGCTTAATTTCATAATAATCGGCTGTTTTGCACGTTTTTTCAATTCTTTTGTAATCGTTTCCACTGCCTTTGGATCTTGTCCAAAAGCAATTCCGCCTTCTTTAACATTCGGACAGGAAATATTGATTTCCAAAAGATCGACCGCCTGATCAGAAAGGCGTTCCACTACTTCACAGTAATCCTCTATTGTTTTTCCGCATACATTTACAATTACTTTTGTCTGATACTGCTTTAAAAACAAAAGATCTCGCTGAATCAACACCTCTACGCCGGGATTTTGAAGTCCGATTGCATTTAACATTCCGCCATATGTTTCCGCTACTCTAGGTGTCGGATTCCCTGCCCACGGCACATTGGCAACCCCTTTTGTTACCACAGCTCCCAAACGATTTAAATCTACAAATTCACTGTATTCTTCACCCGATCCAAATGTTCCAGAAGCTGTCATCACCGGATTTTTTAACTCTACACCTGCGATGGTCACCTTTGTATTCATTCGAACTTCACCTCCTCTGCATCAAATACCGGTCCGTCTTTGCAGACACGTTTATTATGTACATAAGAATGTGTATCCACTTCTTTTGACTGACAGACACAAGCCAGACAAGCCCCTATTCCACATGCCATTCTTTCTTCCAAAGAAATCTGTGCTTTTATTCCATGTTCTTTTGCATAGAGCTGTACTGCACGCAGCATAGGTGTCGGACCACAGGCATAAATCTGATCTGCAGACAGATGATTCTCTTTTATTGCATCCAGTACCGTTCCTTTCGTACCAAATGTTCCGTCCTCTGTTGCAGTAAAAACTAAACCATACGGTTCAAACTCTTCTTTTAAAAATAAATCTGCACCACTTCGATAACCCAAGATAATTTCCTTTTCACAGTGAAGCTGTTTTGCCAATTCTAACATAGGAGGAATTCCGATTCCGCCGCCGATTAAAAATGCTTTTTCTTTCTTTAATGTATAACCATTTCCTAAAGGTCCCATAATCTCTAAAACATCCCCGGACGAATAAGAAGAAATTTCCTTTGTCCCTGCTCCTGCGATGCGATAGACAATTCGAATCTGTCCCTGTTGCTGATTTATTTCACAAATACTAATTGGTCTTGGAAGCAGTCGAGAACCCTCTTTACAATATACAGAAACAAACTGCCCCGGTACAGCAACTTCTGCAATCCGTTCTGTCTGAAACCAAACACTGTAGATACCTTCCGAAATTTTATCCTGATGTATGATTCTTACCTGCTCTTTCCATTTTTCAGCCATATAAAATCCTTTCTTTATGTAAATGATATCTTTATTTTTATCCACGTGCAGTATTGATATCTTCTATCATATCAACCACTGCCTGTCTGGCTGCATCGGCATAGTGTTCTTCTCCAAAAGATGCATACTTCTCATTTTTATAAGCAGCAATAATTCCTCTGGAAGAATTTACAATCGCTCCTAATCCATCCGAGTTAAAATAGTGAACCAAATCCTTTGCTTTTCCGCCCTGTGCGCCATATCCCGGTACTAAAATATAGGTTTTTGGCATTAATTTACGCAGTATTTTCCCCATTTCCGGGTAAGTCGCTCCTACTACAGCTCCAATATAACTATATTCCTCTCCCATACATTCCTCTCCCCACTTTGCTACCTGTTCCCCAACCCATTCATATAAAGGTCTGCCGTCTACCAAACGATCCTGAAATTCCCCACTGGAAGGATTAGAAGTCTTTACCAAAATAAACAGCCCTTTTTTCTCTTCTTTACATACATCTAAAAACGGTGCAATACCATCTGTTCCAAAATAAGGATTGACCGTTGCAAAATCCTCATTAAAAACAGAATACCGATTGCTTCCTATCTGCACCTTTCCAAGATGAGCCACTGCATAAGCCGCCGAAGTCGATCCAATATCGCTGCGTTTCACATCCCCAATTACAATAAGCCCCTTTTCTTTTGCATAGGCACAAGTTTTTTGAAAAACCTTTAACCCCTCAATTCCAAACTGTTCATACATGGCAATCTGTGGTTTTACTGCTGGAATCAAATCATATATCATATCGATAATTCCTTTATTAAACTGCCAAACTGCCTCCGCTGCTGCCTCTAAAGTTTCCCCCATCTCTGCAAATACCTTATTACAGATTGTTTTTGGAATATAATTCATCATTGGATCTAATCCTACTACAATCGGTGCATTGGTTCTTTTGATATTTGCTACTAATTGATTCACCATAAGTTTTTTCTCCTTTTTTCTTTTTCTGTCGTTATTTTAGCACAAAAAAAGAAGCACTTCAAGATTTTTGGAAACTAACTCCAATAAGTCTTAGGTGGGGAGGACGCCAGATACCAAAACGATGGGCAGCCTGCTGTTCCGGTTTCCAAAAAGCAAGAAGTTCTAAAACTTCTGCATTTCCATGCATCCAACCGGACAGACCGGAGCGCAATTCGCCCATATCGCAGCCAAAACAAAACGGACATACCAAAAGATTTCACCTGCCACAAAGCGACTTCTTTTCTTTCAATATATGGGCTAAACACGCTCCTTTTTTTGCATACCCTGCATGGAAGCAGGATATGCAAAAAATCTTAGGTTTTC
>CAJUGZ010000236.1 GCA_910585855.1 uncultured Lachnospiraceae bacterium
CACATACTGCTTCCATGCAGTGTGTGAAAAAAAAGGAGCGTGTTTAGCACGCATTGTATCGGAACGTGATTTTTTTGTGGCAGGTGGAATCGTTTGAGATGTTCGTTTCGTTTTGGCTGCCATGCGGGCGAATTGCGCTCCGGTCTGTCCGGTTGGATGCATGGAACTGCAGAAGTCTTAGAACTTCTTACTTTTTGGAAACGTGGAACAGCAGGCGGTTCACGGTTTTCGAATCTGGCGTCCTCCCTCCAAAAAACTTATTAAAGTTAGAAATTTGAATTAAGAAACAAACCATTTATCCATTTGCCTGACTATAAGAGATAATCAGCAGTTCTACTCCCAGCCGATCTTCAATCTGTCCCGTTTTTATGGATTCTTCGGTTTCGGTACAGTCTTGTATTGCCTGAAAAAGTGCAGCAGAGGAAAAGTGCTTTGCCTGATTGAGATATTTTCCGATTAGAAAAGACTGTAAACCAGTATGTTTTGAGATAGAGGCAAAGTCATAATGTGCAGCCGACAATTCTTTTACCTGCATAAGAAGATGAAACTGCCTTGCCAGTAAAAATAGGATTTTCATAGGAGGTTCTTTTAACAGTAAAAGATCATAATAAAGTTCTAACGCTTTTTTTTGTCGTTTTTCACTGATAGCGGAAATCAGTTCAAAGATTTTTCCGGTAATCTGTTCACAGCAGACAGCTTCAATATCTTCTGTAGTAATTACTTCTCTTGAATACGTATAACAGATCAATTTTTCTAATTCATTTGCAATAGATTCCATATCTGTTCCGGTTTTTGTAAGAAATAGCTGCATATTTGCTTCTGTAATTTTTTTTCCTTCTTTTTTTAAGATAGAAAAAATCCATGGAATCAATTTTTTTTCGGATTGTTTAGTTAATTCGACCGGATGACCGAATTGTTTTACTGCTTTAAAAAATTTTCCTCTCCGATCTACTTCTTTTTCAACAAATAAAAAAACACAGGTTTCTGGAATTTCTTTTACATAGACAGCAAGTTCCTCGCAACTATTCTTAAAAAAACCGCTGTTTTCAATTAAAATAAAACGATAATCAGAAAAGAACGGCATAGTTTCAGCTAAATCAATAATCTCTTTTGGGGAAATGCCCTTGCCTTCAAAGCAGTGAAAGTTCATGGTATCATCCGGGCGGACAATAGCATTTTTTAGCTGCATTTTATAACTGCGTTTTAGATAGGCTTCTTCTCCATATAGAAGATAGATACGATGAAAAGTATGTGTTTTTATATCATTTATAATTGTCTGCATAAAAAAACCTGCTTTCTTTTTTATTTGCAAATGGATATTGTTGTTTTAGTATAACATAAATGAAATCGGATAACCAGAACATTTATTATAAATTTTAAAATTCAGTATTTAGAAAAGAGGCAGGCAACTATAAATTTTGGGGGAATTGCTTGCTTTTTTTTGTCAATTATAATAGAATGATTAGAAAATAAGGTTTGCAATACAAAATGGAAAAGGAGTCTGGAATGGAAAATCAGCGTTATTTACCCCTGGTAATTGAATATACACAGGAGATGATTTTTTTATTTGATAAAGACGGAAGGATATTAGAAGCAAATAAAAGTGCGGAGAAAGAGTTAGGGTATGAGCCAGACGAATTGTATGGAGAGGGAATTCTTACTATTTTTCCGGCAATTTCAGAGTGTAAAAAAGAAGAAGGAATGGCATTTTTTACAAAAGAGGAATTACTGAATACAAGTGCTTACCGAAAAAATAAAACTTGTTTTGCAGTGGATCTTCGTATGACAATTTTGGATGCGAAAAAAGGGCTTTATCTGATAACAGCGATTAATGTAGCAGAACGTGACAGTGCAATCAAAGGCTTGGATCGGGCAAAAGATGAATCGGAGCAGGTTGTTCGTATTCGAAATGAATTTGTATCCAATGTAACACATGAACTTCGCACGCCGCTGAATGGTATTTTAGGACATGCGAAAAATCTTCTGGAGCAGGAAGAACGATCCGAACAAAGAAAAACGTTAGAGTGGATTATACATTGCTGTGAAGATATGAAGCAGGTTATCAATAATATTTTGGATTTTTCGGATTTAGAATCGGGAAGATATGCACTGCAGGAAAAGAAATTTAAAATAAAAGATACCATAGATCGAGTGGCTGCTGCCTATATGGAAAAGATAAATGAAAAGGGTCTGCAGCTAAAATTGATGATAGATGACAGTGTTCCAAAATGTGTAATAGGGGATGAACAAAAACTGGCACAGGTTTTAAAAAATTTGCTCTCTAATGCAGTAAAATTTACTTTAGAGGGAGAAATTATAGTAAAAGTAATTCAAACATTACAGTTAAAGGACAGCGTAGAACTGTTTTTTTTAGTTATTGATTCCGGTATTGGCATCAAAGAAGCCGATAAGGACAAGATTTTTCAAAGTTTTTCACAGGCAGACGGATCTAGTACCAGAAAGTATGGAGGAACAGGGTTAGGTCTGACAATTTGCAAGGAATTGGTAGAATTGATGCAGGGTACTATTCATGTGGAAAGTGAAGAGGGAAAGGGAAGTACGTTTTCTTTTTCTGTTTTATTAAAACTTCCAAGCCGGCAGCAGGAAAACGAAAAAAAAGAAGCAGATTGGCAGGTATTAAAACGTGCAGAAGAGCATATTTATTCCTATTATACACCAGAAAATCAAAAAGAATTAAGAGAGGAATTAGATAAAATTCTTCTTTGTATTGATATGGAAAATTGGGAAAAAGCAGAGCAATTTGCGATAGAAATAAAAGAATTAGTACAAGGAAAAAGCGAAGCGATTCGAAGGGCAGCATTTCGTATGGAAATGGCAGTAAGAAAAGCAAATGAAGAAAAAGTAATGACAGCATATCAGCAGATAGAAGAATGTCTAGAGAAAGAGAAAGGCGGAATATAATGGAATTATTTTCGGCAAAAGAGCAGCCGGCAGAGATTATGGTAGTAGATGATTTAGAGAGTAACCAGCGTCTTCTTGCTAAAATGATTGAAAGTATGGGATATATTGCAGTACCAGCATTAAGCGGAGCAGAAGCAATAGAACAGATCGGCAGAAAGCTGCCGCAGCTTTTTTTATTGGACATTACAATGCCAGATATGAGCGGATTTGAATTATGCGAAATTTTAAAAAATAATCCCTTTACAAAAGAAATTCCGGTTATTTTTATTTCCGCTTCCGACCGTTCAGAGGATAAAGTAACAGGATTTTATTTGGGAGGTGTAGACTTTATTACAAAACCGTTTGTTTTGGAAGAGGTTACAGCAAGGATTCGTATGCATTTAAAAATGTATGAGATGCAGCAGTCATTAGAACTTTATAATCGGCATCTCAATAAACTGGTCAATGAACAGATAAAGCAGATTGAAGAACAAAAGAAAAATGTGCTGTATGCATTGGCAAAGATTACAGAAAGCAGCAGCAATATTTCAGAAAATCATTTAGAAAATATCAGGAAAAATTGTAAAACACTTGCACAGGCAATGCAGTTCTCTCCGATTTTTGAAAAAAAAATAAGCAATTCTTTTTTAGAAAATATTGAGATTGTTTCTCCTCTTCACGATATCGGAAAGATTGCCATTCCTACCGATGTATTAAATAAACCCGGAAAACTAACGGCAGAAGAAATGAAAATGGTAAAAGGACATACCATAACAGGAGCAAAAATTCTTACGGAAATCTATGCAGGGACAGAGAAAAATGAGTTTATTCAGATGGCGATAGATGTAGCACGTTATCATCATGAAAAATGGGATGGTACGGGTTATCCTGATGGGCTTTGCAAAGAGCAGATTCCACTGTCGGCAAGGATTGTTGCTGTGTTGGAATGTTATGATACATTGACAGGAAAACGGTGCTATAAACCGGAAATTTCACCGGAAAAAAGTATGGCAATTATGGAAGAAGAAGTGGGGAAAAGTTTTGATCCAGATATTTTTGATGTATTTCGCCGTGTACAAAAAAGAATGGTAATTAATCAGAATTATGATTTTTGAAAGGGGGACGCCGATTCTGGCGTCCTTCCTATTGGAAAAATATTTTATACAAGAAGTTTTCCGTAGATTTCGATTGGGATATAGGCTTCTATTTGAATTCCTTCTGTTAGATATTCTTCTTTTAGAAGCTGACCAAATTTGCGGATGGATTGTATTTTTCCGGCTTCGTTATAAGAAAAGGTATGATTGATATAGACTTTTTGTTTTTGCAGAATCTCTTCGATTGTTTGAGTCAATTCTTCTAGTCCAACTTTATTTTTGGCAGAAATAGACAGTGTTTTTTCTGCTTTAAAATCTCTTAATATTTCTGGAGAAGTTAGCAGATCTTGTTTGTTAAATACCGTAATAATTGGTTTATCTCCGACTTTTAGGCGGGCTAGAGTTTCATAGACGGTATGGATTTGACTGTCCATTTGAGGATTGGAAGCATCGACTACATGCAGGATAATATCAGCATATTTGGCTTCTTCTAATGTACTCTGAAATGCTTCTACTAAGTGATGCGGCAGTTTGCGGATAAAGCCGACCGTATCAGTAAAAAGAACTTCCTGACCGCTTGGCAGAGTATAGTTTCTGGTAATCGGATCTAAAGTGGCAAATAACATATCCTGTTCTAATACACCGGCATTGGTCAGTGCATTGAGCAGAGTAGATTTGCCGGCATTGGTGTAGCCGACAATCGCAATAACCGGAATATGTGTGCGGCTTCTCTGCTGCCTTGCTACTTCCCGGTGGGCTTTGATATTGGTTAATTCTTTGTTAAGCTGAGAGATACGCTCATGAATCAGACGGCGATCCATTTCCAGCTTTTTTTCTCCCGGGCCTCTTGTGCCGATACCGCCTCCCAAACGGGAAAGAGAGTTTCGAAGTCCGACTAAACGGGTGGCACGATAGCGAAGCTGCGCCAATTCGACTTGTATTTTTCCTTCACTGGTAGAAGCATGAGCAGCAAAGATATCTAAAATAATTAGAGTACGATCCATTACTTTAAGCTGCAGGGCATCTTCTAGATTGGAAAGCTGAGCAGGGGAGAGTTCATCGTCACAGACAATGCCGGTGGCATGAAGGCTCGCTGCCATTTCACGCAGTTCATCAATTTTTCCTTTTCCCAGATAAGTTCCCGGATGAACTGCTTCCCGATTTTGAATTATTGTTGCAAGACAGCTTCCACCCGCTGTTTTGACCAATTCTTTTAGTTCTTTTAGAGAAGCTTCGGTATCGTCATATTCATTGATATGGATACCAACTAAAATAACACGTTCTTGTTCCTCTTTTATTTCATAAATATTTCCCATAAGCGCTCCTTTTATATAGTTATCTGGTTTTTAAAAATTCATTTTCCCTTACAGCGGCGTAGTCGTCTGGGTAAGCGGCGACATAGGCTGCCATTTTGGCGGCGGCAGTATCAAAGTCCAGCAGATATTCATAGGTAACGGCTTCATTATACAGCAAGGCTTTTCTGGAATTTAAATCATTGAGTTCTAGTCCGGTTTCAAAATAGCTCAGTGCAGAGGTATAGTCACCTTGGTTAAATTTTATAATGCCCATTTGATTATAGACTTCACCGCTGACAGAACCGGTTTGTACATATTGTTCAAAGGTAATAAAGGCAGTATTGGTATCACCTTGGGAGGCATAGATTTTACCTAAATATAACAAAGCTTCATTGTTGCCTTTATCTCTTGCACTAGAAAAGTTTGTCAGTGCATTTTCATAGTTTCCCAGATAGTAGTAGATTTTTCCTTTTGAAAATACATCTTCTTGTTTTTTGTCTTCTAACAATAGTGCTTTTTCTAAATAGGATGCTGCCTGTTCGGTATAACCATACTGGGAAAGACAGGTATAGATATTAAGATAGCGTTCATAAGTGGCGTCGTTGGCACTTAAAGCAGCATCAAAGTCTAAAAAAGCTGCTTCCGCATTTTCATTCATCAGATATGCTGTGCCTCTTAAAAAGTGATGTTCCCCCGGTTTATAGCCGATATCAATTAAAATGGTATAGGTATCAATCGCTTTTTGATATTGGTTGCTTTTTAATTCGGCAAGAGAGCGGTAGTCTAAGATATCAAATTCCATTTGATCGACAAAACCTTCTGCAAAGTCGAGAGCTTTTTCTAAAGAAGCGATCGCATTTTCATATTGATTTAGGGCGATATAGATAATACCTTGACAGCGGTAAGCTTCTTGACTGTTGGGATCTAGTTCTAAGGCAGAATCTATTTTGGATAAAGCACTTTGGTAATCTCCTAATTCTATGTAGGCAAAAGCATGGTGGATATAGTATTCTGCTTTGGAATTATCTTTTATGATGGCTTTATCAAAGGCATCTGCAGCTTCTGTATAATTTCCCAGACGATAGTATTCTAATCCAGATTTATCTAAACTGGCAGCAGAAGAGCCACAGCCTGACAGGCATAGAATACTGGTTAGGACTGGGAGAAGGTATTTTATATTTTTCATTTTTTAATTCGCTCCTTATTGTAGTATAGGTATTATAACATAGGTATTATAGCATACGAAAGGGTGATTGCAAAAAATTTTTTTGGATTTTTTTTAGATGATGGTGAGGGATTTCAGAGGACGCCAGATTCGAAAACGGTGGGCAGACTGCTGTTCCGGTTTCCAAAAAGTAAGAAGTTCTAGGACTTCTGTATTTTTGTATGTCCAACCGGACAGACCAGGGCGCAATTCGCCCTCATGACAGCCAAAACATAACTGATGTAAGGAAGGATTTTACCAGCCGTAAGACAGCTGCTTTCTTATTCTCCGGGCTAAACACGCCCCTTTTTTTTCACACCCTGCATGGAAG
>CAJUGZ010000237.1 GCA_910585855.1 uncultured Lachnospiraceae bacterium
CGATGCGAAAACAAATACCTGTCATTACAGCAAGTACAAAAATCCGCTATAAACAAATGCTCCTCTAACACCCCAGCCGCTAAAAGAATTTCCTGATTTGCTCTCCTTAAATCCAGCCGATATCTTCCATCCCCCTTCTCCTCTCCTATCCCATCCAAATCTATTCCATACAATTCTTTTCGAAACAATTCCATCACTTCTTCCCCAACCTCATAACAATCCTTACAGATACAAGGTCCAATTCCAACAATTACCTCTTCTGGATTTGTTCCAAAACTTCTTTTCATCGCTTTTAACGTTTCTTTTCCAATCTGCGCCACTGTCCCCCTCCATCCAGAGTGAGAAAGTGCAATCGCCCGATGTACCGGATCGGCAAAATAAAGCGGTACACAATCTGCAAATGTAGCCACCAGAGTTACTCCGGGCTGATCGGTCATCAGTCCGTCATATCCTTCCAAACGAGAAGGACGAACCACACCCTCTCCATAGTCCTCCTCTGTCACCAGATGCACACGATTTCCATGCACCAATCTGCTTCTTACAAAACGGTTGACATCCGCTCCCAGTACACCTGCTATCCGTCTGTAATTCTCTCTTACATTTTCCTCTTTATCTTTCGCATCCTCCCGAAAATTCATACTGGCATAGATCCCCTCGCTTACCCCGCCCATCCTTGTAGAAAAACAATGGGTAAGCCATGTCTGTTCTTCTAATGCAGGAAAGGTCAAATAGACCAGTTCACCTATTTGATTTACTTTTAAAACTTCCTCTCCCTCTATAATTCTCTTCCACTCCAATCTACACTCCTCCAAACGCATCACGAATCAAGGAAATCTCTTCTCCTAAAATCACCACCACATCAAAACGGCAGCTCTGTTCCTGTCTGTAACCAGATTGATAAATATACTGCCTGGCTGCCCGATAAATCCGCTGCTGCTTCCTTTTATCCACCGCTTCGGCAGGCATACCAAATGCCGTTGTTTTTCGATACTTTACTTCCACAAATACCAGCCATTCTCCGTCCTTTGCAATTAAATCAATCTCCCCCTGCCGACAGCTAAAATTTTTCTCCAAAATCTGATACCCCTGCATCGTCAGATAGTCCGCTGCTATCTGTTCATATTGTGTCCCCACTGCACGCTTATTTTTCACAAATACTCCTTTTTATACTATCTTTTCTGTACCTTACTCTTTAATTTATCCATATCATCCACAAATACCAAAATCTCTGCCACAACTTCATACAACTCAGGCGGAATTGCATCCCCAATCTCTAATTTTGCCAATGTCTTTGCCAATTTTTCATCTTGATAAACTGGCACATCTGCTTCCTTTGCCTTCTCTAATATCTTTTCCGCCAAAGCACCCTTTCCGGTTGCCAAGATACGAGGGGCAGTATCTGCCGGGTCATAAGCCAATGCAATCGCTTGTTTTGGCTTTTCTTCTGTATATTTTTGTTTTCCCTTTTCCAAACTGTACCATCCCTTCCCTCTATACACCGATTTTACGCACGCACATCAAAAGAAAACCTTGTCAGTTTTACCTTCTTTTTGTCCCGATTTACAATATCCTGAAAAAAATCTATTTTACTTTCTCCCGATTTCTTTTTTGTTTCTGTTTCATTTTCTTCCTTTTTCACCTGCATCGTATTACTGATCTGATAGCCTTTTTTGGTCAGCCTTTCATTTAATTCCTCGATATGTTCTCCTATAAAATCCAGCATTTCCTCTGATTCTAAGGTAAAATCGGTATGTACTCTAAAGTCCGTCATCCGAATCATTACATCAATTTTCCCAAGGCTATCCATTTCTAGATGCAGCAGCGCCGTTAGTTCCTCTCCCTTTTTCCTCATCAGATTTTTCTTGGTATAGACATAGAGATCACCATGTGCATTTTCTTCTGTAAATTTTAAAGGAAGCTGCACATAATTCAGCATTTCATTCATTGCCCCCATAAATTTCACATTTCCATTGACCTCTGAAGTTGTTTTTGCAAGAGAACTTTCCCCTTTTCCATACTCTTCCATTACTTTCTGTGCTTTTTCTGTACGCTCCGCCAATTTCCGATAAAAATTAGAAATCGACCGCTCCCCTTCTAGTTCTCTTGGATCTAGCAGCATCTTTTCGTCCAAAGCCGAACGAAGCAGTGTATGAAGCCCGCTGTTTTTAAATAACTTGCTTAAATGTTCTTTTGGCATTGACTGGTGCTCTGCCAGCTCCTGCATCTTTTTTAAAATTTCTTCTGGCGCACTGTCCTCTGCCTCAATAAGCTGGGTTAATTCCTGCAGTTGCCCATCTTCCCCTTTTTGAAATCCAACCAGTTCTTCTGCCCCTTCCTCCTGATTGCCAAACAAAGCCAGCAATTCTCTTTTCTGCTCTTCTGACAACGGATTGACTGCCGCCTTTCCTTCTTCTGCTGTAGTCAATTCCAGTGCTTCCATCACATCATTCCAAAGCATAACCGCATCTTCTGGATCTTCCTGTGCCACTTCAGAAAATAAATGCAGCATTTCCTCCGGCATAACAGAAGTTTTTTCCACGATCTGATATTCATTATTTTTATAATTTCCATACTGTGTTACCATTTCCTGATTCAGCGGAATCTGATATTTTTCCAATCCCACTATCGTATCGGCATCCGCCTGCGGAAAAAGTGCCAGCTCTTTTGCATACCGCTGTACCGTCTGTGCATCAATCGGAATCTGTTCTTTCATCATACTTTTTATCAGTTCTAAATTGCGATCGGTTACTTCCACTCCCGCTTCTCCTAAAATCCTGCTTAAAACCAAATTTCCTGCCTGCTCCATAGAAGTCCGATCTTTCGGCACTAGTACAATCTGCTGCCCGTCATTTGACTTTACTGTAAACATAGCACGCTGCCCTATCACATATTCAAAATTTTCCGTCAGTCTTGCCGTTACACTTTGATTATTGCTCAGCATAATCTCTACCAAAGAACCTCGAATATCCGTAATATTTCCGGCAACTGTCTGTCCCGGCATCAGCCCAAACAGCTTTCCAGAAAGTGCTGTACCCTGCTGTGCGCCTGCCTTTTCCGAACTGCCTGTCTGATTCTGCGTATTAGCAGCATTGGTTTCTGATTTTTGATTCTTTAATGACTGCACAGTATGATAAATTCTTTGAATATCCACTTCTACCCCTCCCCCTCTCTCTTTTGACCTTTTTTATCTACAAATCTACAATTTTCATTCTTTCTGTTGATCCAAAATATTTTTTAAAAATGTTTTTCTATGAATGGGTGTTACACCATAAGTTCGAATTGCTTCCTGATGCATCTTTGAACCATATCCCTTATGCTCCGCAAATCCATAGTTTGGATAACGTGCATCATATTCCACCATAATCCGATCTCGTGTTACTTTTGCAATCACACTGGCAGCAGCAATCGAAAGAGATTTCGCATCCCCCCTGATAATCGGCACTTGGCGAACAGAAACTTTTGGAATCGTAACCGCATCATTTAATAAAAGATCCGGTGAAACCGAAAGCGATTCTATCGCCTGACGCATTGCTTCAAAAGTCGCCTGCAAAATATTGATTTCATCAATTCTTTCCGAAGAAACAATTCCTACTCCAACACTAACCGCCTTATCCATAATCTCGTCATACAACGCTTCCCTCTGCTGCTTCGAAAGCTGCTTAGAATCATTTAAATATAAAATTTTTAAATCCTTTGGCAAAATCACTGCCCCTGCCACTACCGGACCTGCTAAAGGTCCTCTTCCTGCTTCATCAATTCCGCAAATTGCCTGATAAGAAGCATACTTTTTCTCAAAAGCAAGCATCTCTTCTAGACGTACCAGTTCCTGCTGATACTTCTCATATTTTTTATCGAATCGTTCCACCAGTTTCATAACACCGCTTCGGCTGTCTTTTCGATAATTTATAAGAACCTGCGGCAAATCCTGCACAGATGTCTGTTCTAACAATCCCTTTATTTCCCCAATCTTTTGTTCCATATTTAAAACCCCTTTCTCTTTTAAACTTCTCAAAATAAACTTACAACCTAAAAATTGGCTGGCAGCGGCAGAGATAATACTTCTTTTATTATAAAACATATGATTCTTTTTTTGCTTCGGAGTCAAAAAACAGCCAGATTCGAAAACGGTGGGCAGTCTGCAGTGACTTTGGAAAAAAGTTAGAAGTTCTTAGACTTCTGCTCGAAAACCTAAGATTTTTTTCATATACTGCTTCTATGCAGTATGTGAAAAAAAAGGGGCGTGTTTAGCCCGGATAATAGGAAAGAGAATATCTTATGGCTAGTAAAATCTTCCTTACACCAATCAAGTTTCGGCAGGAGTCTGGGCGAATTGCGCCCCGGTCTGTCCGGCTGGATGCACCATAATACAGAAGTCTTAGAACTTCTTACTTTTTGGAAATCGGAACTGCAGACTGCTCACCGTTTTCGAATCTAGCGTCCTCCCTCCATCTTTTCAGGAAACTCTAATGTAATTCGTCCAATCTTTCCGTTTCGAAACTCATCTAACAATAAAGCAGCGGCTTTATCCAAATCATACTCCCCTCCCTTTGCTAAGCAAGCACGACTTTTTGCAATCTGCAAAAGAATTTCTTCCGCTTTTTCTGTTTCTTCCACCCCTTCATACCGCTCCTTTAGCATACCCATATAATGCTCCGTTAAAATCGAAATTAATGCACACGCCATCTCTGTCCGATTTAAAATTTCATCCCGAACCGATCCGATTAAAGCCAGACGCACTCCCACTTCTGGATCTTCAAACTTTGGCCAAAGTATTCCGGGGGTATCTAATAACTCTATATTTTTATTCAGCCGAATCCACTGTTTCCCCTTGGTTACACCCGGCTTATTTCCGGTTTTTGTACAGGCTTTTCCGGCAAATGTATTGATAAAAGTAGACTTTCCTACATTTGGAATCCCCACCACCATTGCCCGTACCGGTCGATTCAAAATCCCTCTCCTTCGATCCCGTTCGATCTTATCTTTACATGCCTTCTGTACTTCGGCATGAATTGCTTTTATTCCCGCTCCGCTTTTTGCATTGATCTTTACTACATAATACCCCTTCTCCTGAAAATACGCTTCCCATACCGCATTAAACTTTTCAGAAGCCAAATCCGACTTATTTAGTAAAATCAACCGTGCTTTATTTTTCCCTAATTCATCAATATCAGGATTGCGGCTGCTTAGAGGAATTCTGGCATCTACCAATTCAATTACCAAATCAATTAACTTAATATCCTCCTGCATTGTCCGTTTTGCCTTTATCATATGACCGGGATACCACTGCACATTCATATTTTATCACCAATCCTTTTCTATTCTATTTTATCAGTCCTACTTCGTCAAGTGTTGTCACCAAAAGCCATGCTTTTCCAACAATATTTCCTCTCTTTACATTCCCCACGGTTTCAAATCGACTGTCCTCACTGTTATTTCGATTATCCCCTAAAAGAAAATATTCATCCTCTCCAAGTACAATCTCTTCTAAAGCAAGACCGGGATTTAAAATTGCATCAGTTTCTATTGGTTCTTCTAAATACTCCCCGTTTACCATCACCCGTCCGTTTTTAATACAAACAGTTTCTCCGGGAAGAGCAATAATTCGTTTTAAAAAATACTTTTCTTCCTCTCCGTTTCGAAAAATCACAATATCAAATCGCTTCGGATCGGAAAAATGGTAACTTAATTTATCAATCAAGATTCTTTCATCATTTGAAAGGATCGGAGCCATCGAATATCCACTTACTGTCATCTGCTCCCCCATATAAATCGTCAAAAATGCAGCTATCCCCATTACAACCACGATATCTAAAATCCATCGCATCAAATCATAGAAAATACGGTGTTCTTCGACACCTTTTCTTCGTACTGCCATCCTTAATTCCTTCCCATTTCTGCCCCATAAAATCTGAAATAGGGGCAAGTACAAGATGTATTTGCCCCTAACATTGCTAAAACGCTGTTATTTTTGCGCCTCTTTTGATTATTTTACTAATTCCTTAATCTTCGCACTCTTACCAACTCTGCCTCTTAAGTAATTCAGCTTTGCACGTCTTACCTTACCATGTCTTACTACTTCTACCTTATCCACAATAGGAGAGTGCAGAGGCCATGTCTTCTCTACGCCGATTCCATTGGAATTTTTGCGAACCGTAAAAGTTTCACGAACTCCGCCGTTCTGTCTTTTTAAAACAGTTCCTTCAAATACCTGAATTCTCTCACGTGTTCCCTCAATTACCTTTGCATATACCTTTACCGTATCACCAACACGAAATTGCGGAACTTCCTTTTTTAACTGAGCTGTTTCAATACTTTTAATAATCTCGTTCATTTGTGCCTCCTCAATCGTTAGACATTCTTAATGCTTTTATTGAAATCCATATAGAATTTATGAATCTTTACTGCAGCAGAGGAATATCTTATTTTCTCACAACGTGTGAATTATAGCATATATTTCCTTTTTACGCAAGTTCTTTTTTTACTATTTCTTTAATAAATCTTTTGGAGAGAGAACGCCAGATTCAAAAACGGGAAACCGCCTGCTGTTCCACGTTTCCAAAAAGTAAGAAGTTCTAAGACTTCTGCATTTTCATTCCTCCAACCGGACAGACCGGAGCGCAATTCGCCCACATGGCAACCAAAACGAAACGAACATACCAAACAATACTACCTTCCACAAAACAATCCCGTTTCAATACAAATGCGGGCTAAACACGCTCCTTTTTTTTCACACACTGCATGAAAGCAGT
>CAJUGZ010000238.1 GCA_910585855.1 uncultured Lachnospiraceae bacterium
TATGCAAAAAAAGGGGCGTGTTTAGCCCGGAGGATAGGGAAGAGGATATTTTATGGCTGGTAAAATCCTTCCTTACATCAATTACGTTTCGCTTGTAGTGAGGGCGAATTGCGCCCCGGTTCGTCTGGTTGGATGAACTGAAATCAGAAGCCGTAGACTTTCTTACCGTTTGGAGCGGAGCAGGCAAAAAACAGGAGCAAACCGCCTCTGGCGTCCGGTGAAAGCCAACCCTTTCCGGCAGCATCTTATCCTCACTTTGAAACTATCATGGAAATAGGGCATTTTATAAAAATTTTAGTTTGTAAGTTTATCTTGTGAATTTCATTGGTATGATTGAATCGAAAGGATATTTGTGATAAAATAAAGGAAAAGGAGAAAAAAATAATGAAAGTAGCCGTATTAAGCGATATTCATGCGAATCAGACTGCTCTTTGTGCCTGTATGGAGGAACTAAAGAAAAGGAAAAAGAGAGGCTGTCCTGTGGACGTTGTGATTCTTTTAGGGGATTATGTTACGGATTGTCCTTATCCGCAAAGGACAATGGAACTGCTTTATGAATTGAGTCTTTTATATCCATGCCATTGGATTCGGGGGAATCGAGAGGAGTATCTTTTGACATATCAGGATCAGATGGAAGAAAATGATATAGAAGAGAAGTGGGAGGAATCTTCGAGTACAGGTTCTTTGCTTTATACATATAATAATTTGAGCAAGAAAGATTTAGACTTTTTTCGCTCACTGCCGATTTCTGATGTGATTACATTGGAGGGATGCAAACCGCTTTGTGTTTTTCATGGCTCACCAAAAGATGCAAAAGAATTGTTAAAACAGGGCAATGGAAGGGCAGAATACTATTTAAAAGAGAGAGCAGAGTCTTATTTGCTGGGAGGACATACGCATGATCAGTGTGAGATTCGATGTGATGGAAAGGTATTTTGGAATCCGGGAGCATTAGGGATACCGTTTGGAGTAAAGGGAAAAACGATTTTTTCTATTTTAACTTCAAAAACGGACGGATGGGACTGTGAGTGGGTGACAATTCCTTATTCGATTGAGGCAGAAATAAAGCAGTTTGAGGAGAGCGGGTTGAATCGAATGGCAAATATCTATGCACTTGTTACAAGACAAAGTTTGATAGAGGGAAGAAATATTATGTTAGAAACAGTAACACTTGCAAATAAACTGGCAGAGCAGGAGGAAATTGAGAAAAAAGGGCTGAAGATTCCAGAAAAATATTGGGAGGATGCCGCACGCAGGCTTAAGATTTTGTAAAAACCTGAAAAATAGTAGAAAAATCGGAGAATTTATAAAAAATTCACTTGTGCCAGACCCATTCTCGTATTATAATAAGTAAGCAAATGGGAAAAGTACACGGGAGGGCATATGCCTTAACTAGCAACGGCAGGAGCAAGGAGTGATAAGTGTGAAATTTCGTAGAATTGATGAAAATACCATCCGCTGTATTATTACAGAGGAGGATATGCAAGAATATAATGTAGAAATTAATGATTTTTTTCGAGATAGGCAAAAAGTTAATGAGTTTTTGCATGCTGTAGTAGAACGGGCAGCAGAAGAGATTGGCTATGAGGTACAGCATGGGATGCTTTCTATGCAGTTAGTACCGCTTCCGAAAAATCAACTGGCAATTACTTTTTCGGATAAACCGGAGGTAGGGCTGAAAGATATGTTAGAGCAAGTAAAAAGCCATCTGGGGGATTTAGGAGATATGCTTCCTACGGATTTGATGGATCAGATGCCGGAATTGTCGGAAGATGAGGCAAATGAGATTTTTGAAAGTTTGATGGAGGAATGTGATAAGCTGCGGGATGCGGAAGAAGAAGCAGAAGGAAAAAATAAAAAGCTGCCATTAAAGTTAGAAACATCCCAAATTTTTGCAGTATTAGAGTTTCCTTCTCTTAGAGATGTAGAGAAATATGTAACTACGATTTCCTACCATGGGGCAATTCGCAGTGAGTTATATAAAGAAACAAATGGTACGTATTCGCTGGTAATTGAAAAAGCACGCATGGCGATTAATAAATATAATTCTCTTTGCGAGGCAGCAAAGGAATATTGTATAAAGATTGATTATAATCCGGCACGTGTTAGTTTTTTAAAAGAACATGCACTTTGTATGATAGAGAAAAAGGCAGTAAAAGTACTTCAGGGAATCTGTGAAAGATAAGAAAAACCGCTTTTGTGTGAAGGCACGAAGGCGGTTTTTATCCGATATGCGGAAAAATGGAAGAACGGAAATTTTGGATAAGGGAAAGGGAAAAGAAGTGATGAGGATAAAGGACTATTTGAAAAAACGCTGTCTTTTGGCAGATGGGGCATTTGGGACTTATTATATGCAGATAGAAGGAAAGAATCGGGTTGTGGAGCTGGCGAATATAAATAATCCTAAGATAGTAGAGAGAATTCATTTAGATTATTTAAAAGCGGGATCGAGGCTGATTCGTACGAATACATTTAGTGCTAATCTGGCAGTGTTAGGAGGGGAAAGGGATTGGCGTAAAGGGGTGATACAAGCTGGGTATCGTTGTGCTGAAAATGCGGTAAAGGATTTTTGCGGGATGTGTGGGGAAAGGGCAGAAGAGGTATTTGTAGCGGCTTCGATTGGACCGATACCGGATAGTTTGGCGGAAGAAGAGCAGGAAATATTAGAGGAGTATTATTTTATTTGTGATTCTTTTTTGGAGTGTAGGGCAAAGATTTTTTGTTTTGAAACGGGGACGGATTTTAAGTATATTTTGCCTGCTGCCGCTTATATTAGAGAGAGGGCAGGGGAAGATGTATTTATTATGGCAAATTTTTGTCTGAATCGTTATGGTTATACAAAGTCGGGGATTTATGCGGGCAGGCTGTTAGAACAGGCAGATGATTATACGGAAGTGGATGCGGTTGGGTTTAACTGTGGGATTGGAACGGGGCATATGCTTCATATTTTAAAGGAGATACAGCTATGCAGCAATAAATTTTTGGCGGTTATGCCAAATTCTGGTTATCCAGAGCGAATACAGGATCGAACGGTATATTTGAATAATGCACAGTATTTTGCGGAAACAATGGGAAAAATGGCAGAGTTGGGCATTTCTGTTTTTGGAGGATGCTGTGGGACAAGCCCCGAGTATATTCGGCTGACCAGAGAGCAGATTGTTTTAGATTGTCCTGCAAAAAAGATAGAAATACAGAAAAAAGCAGTTTTTAAAAATCAGATTAATTATAGTAAGAATGAATTTTGTCAAAAATTAAAAGAGGGAAAAAAAGTGATTGCGGTGGAGTTAGATCCGCCTTATGATGCAAATATACAGGGGATTTTGGATCGTGCAAACAGGCTGAAAGCTGCGGGAATTGATTTTATTACATTTGCAGATTCTCCTATGGCACGCCCTAGAATGGATTCGGTGCTGACTGGAGTAAAGGTGCAAAATGAAGTGGGAATTTCGGTTATGCCGCATATTAGCTGCAGAGATAAAAATACGATTGCACTGCGGGCACAGCTTCTTGGAGCATATGTCAATGGAATACGAAATCTTTTGATTGTGACTGGTGATCCGATTGCGGAAAGTGAGAGAGGAACGATTCATAGTGTATTTGATTTTTATTCGGTGCGTCTGATGGAATTTGTGCAGGAGATGAATCGGGAACATTTTTTGGAAGAACCGCTTTGTTATGGCGGAGCGATCTCTTATGCAAGGGCAAACTTAGAAGTAGAAATGGAACGGGTTCGAAAAAAGAAAGCGGCAGGGGCACAGTATTTTCTGACACAGCCTGTTTTTTCGAAAGAAGATGCCGAAAGGATTCAAGTTATCAAATCTCAGACAGATGTAAAAATTTTATGTGGAATTATGCCATTGATAAGCCTGAAAAATGCTAAATTTATTGCAAATGAACTGAGCGGAATAAGAGTACCGCAGTCGGTAGTAGCAGAGTTTTCACCGGATATGAGCAGAGAAGAGGGAGAAATTGTCGGTGTACGGATTGCGAAACGAGTGATGCAGTGGTTAGAAGAAACAGCGGATGGATATTATTTTATTATTCCTTTTAATAGGGTTTACTTAGTTGAGAAATGTCTGATGCCGGATTCGGAATAAAAAAGAATAGGAAGGAAGCTAGAATGACAAGAGAAGAGTTTAGGGAATTAACCAGAAAGCGTATTTTATATTTGGATGGAGCAACTGGTACAAATCTGCAGCGGGCAGGGATGCCGACCGGAGTTTGCCCGGAGCAATGGATTTTGGAACATCAGGATATAATGGAGGAATTGCAGCATCAATATATAAAAGCAGGGACAGATATTTTATATGCTCCTACTTTTTCGGGAAATCGAATTAAATTAAAGGAGTATGGGCTAGAGGATCAGGCACGTATGATGAATATCCGTCTGGTAGAGATTTCAAGGCGGGCAGCAGAGCAAGCCAATCGCAAAGTATGGGTAGCAGGGGATTTGACCATGACCGGAGAGCAGTTATATCCGATGGGAACACTTTTATTTGAGGAATTGGTAGAGGTTTATAAAGAACAGATTGGTTATCTGGCAGAGGCAGGGGCGGATCTTTTGGTGGTGGAAACAATGATGAGCCTTCAGGAGTCCAGAGCAGCCGTGCTGGCAGCAAAGGAATGCTGTGATTTGCCGGTTATGGTAACTTTAACGTTTCAAGAGGACGGAAGAACCCTTTTTGGAACAGATCCAGCAACGGCTTTGATTGTGCTGCAGAGTTTAGGAGCGGATGCTGTCGGTGTAAATTGTTCTGCCGGACCAGATGTGATGATTTCATTAATAGAAGAGATGAGAAAATTTGCTACCGTACCGTTGATTGCCAAGCCAAATGCAGGGCTTCCTCAAGTTGATTCGGACGGAAAAACAACATATGATATGGACGCAGATACATTTGCAGAATATATGAGAGAACTGGCAGAAAGCGGAGCTTCTATTTTAGGAGGGTGCTGTGGAACTTCCCCCGAATTTATAGAAAAGGTAAAGGAGAACACGCAGGATTTAGAGCCGATTCATTTAAAAGATACACAGGGAAGAGTACTTTGTTCGGAGAGAAAGACGGTAGAGATTCCTTTAGACGGAAAGTTTTTAATTGTTGGAGAACGAATTAATCCGACTGGAAAAAAGGTACTTCAGGCAGAATTAAAAGAGGGAAAATTAGAACGAGTAATCGAGATGGCATTAGAACAGGAAGCACAGGGTGCTGCTGTTTTGGATATCAATATGGGAATGAACGGAATTGATGAAATGGAACTGATGCAGAAGGCAATTTATGAAGTAAGCCGTACTGTAAATCTTCCCCTTTGTATTGATTCAAGCCATGTAGAGATTGTGGAGGCAGCGTTGCGGATCTATCCGGGACGTGCTTTGATTAATTCGATTTCTTTAGAAAAAGAAAAGTTTGAAAAATTGATTCCGGCTGCAAAAAAATATGGTGCGATGTTTATTTTGCTGCCATTGTCAGATCGGGGGCTTCCGGCTGATTTAAATGAAAAGATTTCTATTATTCATACGGTATTAGAAGAGGCGATTCGACATGGAATGTGCAAAGAGGATATTGTGGTGGACGGGCTGGTAGCCACGATTGGTGCAAATCCAAAGGCGGCGCTGGAAACATTGGAAACGATTCATTATTGTAAAGAAACCCTTGGAGTAGCAACGATTACAGGACTTTCGAATATTTCATTTGGACTTCCAGATCGTCCGGCGATTAATACTGCTTTTCTAACAATGGCGATTGCAAATGGACTGACGATGGCAATATCGAATCCTTCACAGGAATTATTGGTAAAGGCGGCATTTGCCTGTGATCTTTTATTAAATAAAAAGGGCGCAGATATTCGATATATCAATAAAATAAATTATTTTGCACAGAAAAAAGACAGCGAAAAGAAAGAAGAAAATACAAAAACAGAAAAAAGGCAGCCTGTTATCTATGAAGATGTAAAAAAGGGCAATCGGGATGGAATTGTAGAACATGTAAAAGAAGCATTAAAAGAAGGGAAAGAAGCAGCTTTTTTACTAAATGAGATGCTGATTCCTGCTATCAATGAAGTGGGGGTGTTATTTGAAAAAAAGATTTATTTTTTGCCGCAGCTTATTTCGGCAGCAGAAACAATGAAAACGGCGATTGAGTATTTAGAGCCTATGCTGGAAGGAAATCGAAAGGGACAGGAACTGCCGACGATTGTAATAGCTACTGTGGAAGGAGATATTCATGATATAGGGAAAAATTTAGTGGCATTGATGCTGAAAAATTATGGGTATCGGGTGATCGATTTGGGAAAAGATGTGCCAAAAGAGCGGATTGTGGAAACGGCTATAGCGGAACAGGCAGCAGTAATTGGGCTTTCGGCACTTATGACTACAACTATGATGCAGATGAAACAGGTAATTGGTTATGCTAAGGAACGTGGATGTACGGCTAAGATTATAATTGGTGGGGCTGTTATTACGGAGAGTTTTGCGGAAGAAATTGGAGCGGATGGATATTCTAAGGATGCGGCAGATGCGGTAAAATTAGTGGGGAAATTGCTAGGGGGACGCTGAATTAGGTTTTTGGGGGAGGGGGGACGCCAGATTCGAAAACCGTGAACCGCCTGCTGTTCCACGTTTCCAAAAAGTAAGAAGTTCTAAAACTTCTGCAGTTTTATGCATCCGACCGGACAGACCGGAGCGCAATTCGCCTGCATGGCAGCCAAAACGAAATGGACAT
>CAJUGZ010000239.1 GCA_910585855.1 uncultured Lachnospiraceae bacterium
AAGAATGGTGTCTAAACTTTGCGGAAAACTTGTTCTGTAATAAAATATAATTTCTACTGCGTAAGTTTATTCTGAGAAATTAAAAAAAGTACTTGACATTTAAAAAGAGATGAGTATAATAATGATATATAAATTCTTACAAAAATAAGAATATTCCTCGATAGCTCAATGGTAGAGCACACGGCTGTTAACCGTGGGGTTGTAGGTTCGAGCCCTACTCGGGGAGTACAAAAACCTGTAAATATATTATTTGCAGGTTTTTTTGTGTATATGGGTAGGGGAAAAAGTTTTGCTCTACTTGATTTATTTTGGTCAACTACCCATCACCCAAAGGCAGTGGGTTTTCATTTATGATAATAGTATAGAAACGGGAAAGCCCGCAGACAGGGGGAACTATCTGCGGGCTCATTTAGGGGATATATGGTCAAAAACTTGACCAGACCAATATTGTTTTGAAAAATCAAAACAATGGGGAAATGGTCTTAAACGAAAATTCGATAAAAGCATATTTATTGTTGTTCCTTTTCAAACGCTTCCGTTCGTATCGGAACATCATTATAATACATGAAAAACAAAAAAGAATCTACGAAAAATTTGCTTAAACGACACTAAATTACAGATTTTTTGTCCCTTTTGTAGAATTATAGGGATAACAGATAGGGGTTGGGGTACTGGAATTTGTGAAAAAGAGTAAATTTTTATGAAATAAATGAATAATCGAAGAAAGTATGATAGACTAATAAAGAGAGAAAAGATTCTTTTAATAAATACAAAGGAAAGACAGGAAAGTTAGAATGAGAGAAGAAATGTTTAGTATTACAAAAGTAAGAAGAGAAGCTTATTTTTCTATGAAAGATTCGCATATTCATGTAAACGAATATGAAGTTTATTTTTTATTAACCGGAAAACGGCGTTTTTTTGTAGAACATACATTATATACATTGGAAAAAGGGGATATTCTTCTGATTGAAAAAGGAAATATTCATCGTTCTATGTGTGCACAGGATAATGCATTGCCACATGAACGGTATGTCATTCGTTTTACAAAGGAATATTTGCAGCTTTTCCAGGAAGTATATGGAGCGGAATTTTTAAAAAAGTGTTTTCAGCAGCCTCATATTAAAATTCCGATTCAGCGAAGAGAATATATTTTAAATTTATTTGAGCGAATGGAGGCAGAGAAAAAAAATATGGATGAATATTCCATACTTTTAATTAAAGGTTATCTGCATGAACTGCTGGTATTTTTTCTGCGTTATCAAAAGATACAGGAAACAGGAATGGAAGAATTAGATGAGATGGATGAAGCCATTCAAAGTGTAGCGAGATATATCAGTGAAAATTATAACAGTAATATTAGTTTAAATGATGCTGCAAAACGAGCCAATATGAGTCCGACTTATTTTTCAAGAAAATTTAAACGGGTGACAGGATTTGGATTTAAAGAGTATCTCTGCAATATTCGTTTAAAAGAAGCGGAGAAACTCTTACTTCAGACAAAAGACAGCATCACAGAGATTGCTCTGCAAAGCGGTTTTAATGACAGCAATTATTTTGGAGATGTATTTAAAAAAGCAAGAGGGATGTCACCACACCAATATCGAAAAAATAAGGGGATTTTATAAAATTTTTTGTAGTAGAGTTTTAGATTTTTTTGGGGAGGACGCCAAACGCTGAAGGAAGGTCTGCTCCGGGCCCGCTCTCGCTTAGCATTTCCTCGTAGCGGATACTAAGGTGCTAAAATACAGCACCCAAGTGCCGACGGGAAATGATGACCCTGCGCAGACTTTCCTTCAGCGTTTGGCTGTGTATTTCTGCCGGAAAATAAAAAATTTGCTACAAAAAATATTTTATAAAAGCCAAGAAGCAATCAGATTGTAATTGTAAAAGTGTAAATATTTTTATAACAATATGTTTTCTGGCTGGAAGAAACAGCTAAAATCGGAAGGCGGGTCTATGAAGGGTCATCATTTCCCGTCGGCACTTAGGCACGGTATTTTCGTGCCTTATGTGTCCGCTACGAGGAAATGCTAAGCGAGAGCGGGCCCGGAATAGACTTGCCTTCCGATTTTGGCGTCCTCGATTTTGGTGTCCTCAATTTTAGCATCCTGTTTTGTTTTCAATTAAAAAGCTGTATAAAAGGAAACAGTAACCTCTGTATTCCTTTTTACATATGATATAATATAAAAACCGCAATATTCTGAAAGGAAAATTTTTATGACAGCTTATCTTTTAATTGGTCAGGATAAACGGTTAGAGGAACTTTACGAAATGTTAAAGGAAAAGGGAAAACAGGTCATGTATGTTCAGGAGGAACAGGAAATAGAGGCATTGACACGTTATCCGATAGAACAAGGGAAAAAGACCGTTTGTGTAGTCGGAAAAATACCACAGGACATAGAAACTGCTCTGAAAGAGAAAGGGGCAGTTTTTTTTCATATGCTGACAGATAAAAGATGTAAGAGTTTTAATGCAGTTGCAACAGCGGAGGGAGCGATTGCTCATGCGATTGTGATGAGTCCGTGGAATATAGAGGACAGTGCAGTTTGTATTGTAGGATTTGGAACATGCGGCAGTGTATTGGCAGAAAAATGTAAGGCATTGGGAGCAAAAACTACAGTAGTGGTTCGAAGACAAGAAATGGCTAAAGCTGCTGCAAAGGCGGGACATCAAGTGATTTGGACAGAAGAATTTGCAGAAAAGGCAGGCACATTTCGATATCTGTTTAATACTGTTCCGGCTGTGCTGATTACGGATTCTGTTTTGAAAAAACTAAGGAAAGATGTGATTTTGATTGATATTGCATCTAATGAAGGCGGGGTGGATTATAAGGCAGCAGCGGTTCGGCAGATAAAAGCGGTTCAGATTTTAAGAATTCCCGGACGTTTTGCGGCAAAGTCCTCCGCAAAAAAACTATTTGAAATTTTACTGGCGCAGGAGGAATCAACTGCTCTAGTTGAGCAGGAGTAAATAAAATACTTGCGCTGGGATAGGAAAAGAGGGATTCCTTATGAGATTATATGAGAAAAGAATAGGAATGGCATTGACTGGTTCCTTTTGTATGTATGAGAAGATCTATGTAGAAATGAAACATTTGGTAGAGGAAGGTGCAAAAGTAACGCCGATTTTTTCGAATCATGCGAAGAGTATTGATTCTCGTTTTGGAAAGGCGGAGGATTTTTTAAAAAAGGCAGAAGAAATTACCGGAAATAAACCAATTCTTACGATACCAGAGGCAGAGCCGATTGGACCGAAAAATTTATTGGATATTTTGTTAATTGCTCCTTGTACTGGAAATACATTGGCAAAATTTGCAAATGGAATTACCGATTCTCCTGTGCTGATGGCGGCAAAGTCGCATTTAAGAAATAATCGTCCGCTGGTAATTTCACTTTCAAGCAATGATTCCCTTAGTATGAATTTAAAAAATATTGGGGTATTGATGAATACAAAAAATGTATATTTTGTTCCGTTTGGTCAGGATAGCTGTGTTGGAAAACCAAATTCTATGATTGCTCATACGGATTTGATTCTTTCTACACTAGAAGAGGCATTAGAAGGCAAACAGATACAGCCGGTTATCCTTAGTCCGATTCATCAATGTTTTGGACGTTAAAAGATTAAGATAAAAGAAACTGCTGTACCAGAAAGATAATTGTAGGTACAGCGGTTTTTTTAATGACGGTTTAGAGCTGCCATAACATAAGAATAGATATCCTGACAGCCGTTTCGCCAGTTTAAACACATTTGCTCTGCATGTTCTTCTGTCGGTACACAGAGATGGAGTTCTATTAAAATGGATGTTCCTTCTTTTACCTGACAGTGGACGATATAGTCTTTTTCAGGAGCAGGATAGTATTCTGCCGTTATATTGAGTTCTTTTCGCAGTTCATATTTATTTTCTATCAAATAGATATCGACTTCTTCTTTGATGGAATTTGACAGCCGGTTTTCAAAAAATTCCAGAGATTTTTTTCCTTGCGGCGTGATTTGATAGTAAGTGGTATGAAGCATACATTTTGTGTGGATCAAATTGGTATCTAGAAGATCCGACAATATTTGCTGCAGAGTAAAGTAATTGGTGTATTCTTTTTCTAGAATAAAATTAGTAATCTGAGCATTGCTGAGAGGGAATGTTGCTTTATTTAACATATATAATATAATTAATTTATAGAGGATGAGTATTTCCGGCATAAAATCTCCTTCCCTGATAGGCGTGGCGCAGTTTCATTTCTCGATGAAGTGCATTTAAAATCCCTCGTTTATTTTGACTCCATAGAGGAGCAAGCAGCAGATTTTTTGGACCGTCTCCGGTGACTCGGTGGATAACAGTTTGCGGGGAAAGCCGTTCAATACATTGAATAAGAATCGAAAGGTATTCTTCTTGTGTAAGAATAGGAAACGGCTGTTTTTGATAGAGTTCTGCTAACTGTGTGCCACGTAAAATATGCAGAAGCTGCAGTTTAATGCCGTCACAGCCAATCTGATTGAGATAGTCGATGCTTTCTAGCATATCTGTTTGTGTTTCATAAGGAAGCCCAAGAATCATATGAGTAATTACCGTAATGTTTCGTTTTTTTAGACGTAGTACGGCATCTTGATAAACAGAGAGCGGATAGCCACGGTGAATAAAGTCTGCAGTTTTGGAATGAATGGTCTGCAGTCCTAATTCTATCCATACTGGTTTTTGGCAGTTGAGTTCTTCTAGTAAATCTAAAATAGGTTCTTCTAGACAATCGGGACGTGTAGCAATAGAAAGAACGACAATATCTGGATGAGAGATAGCTTCTGTAAATAAGCGGCGTAAAGTTGAAATAGGTGCATAGGTATTAGTGTATGCCTGAAAATAGGCTATATAGTGGCTGCAGTGACGTTTTTGCTGGATACGTACTTTTTCTTGCTCGATCTGTTCGGTAATAGAGAGCAGGCGGGAAGCAGCAAAATCGCCTGAACCGCCTGCACTGCAAAAGATACAGCCTCCTGTTCCAATCGTTCCGTCTCGATTGGGGCAAGTCATTCCACCGTCTAAAGCAACCCGATAGATTTTTTCTCCGAATGTTTGCTTTAGATAAAAGTCCAATGAATAATAGGGTTTTCCATTCCAATCCATATTAGGGAATATACCGTTTTACTGCATCACTGACGATTTGAGCGACACGGGGGTCAAATGCCTGCGGCAGAATATGTTCATCATTTAATTCTTGATCCGGAACAAGACTTGCGATTGCCTCTGCTGCTGCCAATTTCATTTCTTCTGTAATCTGCGATGCTCTTTTTTCTAATGCACCTTTAAAAATTCCCGGAAAAGCAACCACATTGTTGACTTGATTTGGAAAATCGGAACGTCCTGTACCAACGATTCTTGCGCCTGCTGCCTTTGCTTCATCCGGCATAATTTCCGGTACAGGATTTGCCATAGCAAATAAAATAGCATCCTGATTCATAGAAGCTACCATTTCCTTTGTTACGATATTTGGAGCAGATACACCGATAAAGATATCTGCACCTTTTAGAGCATCTGCTAAAGAACCTGTTTTTTCTTCTAAATTGGTAACGGTTACCATTTGCTTTTGCATCCAGTTCAGATTTTCGGTTGTTTTAGATAAAATACCGGATTTATCGCACATTGTAATAGACGGAAAGCCATAAGTAAGCAGTAACTTTGTAATGGCAATACCAGCAGAACCAGCACCATTTACTACGATGCGGCAGTCTTCTTTTTTCTTTTTTACCACTTTTAAAGCGTTGATAATGCCTGCAAGGACAACAATGGCTGTTCCATGCTGATCGTCGTGAAAGACCGGAATGGTAAGCAGTTTTTTTAGACGTTCTTCAATTTCAAAGCAGCGGGGAGCGGAAATATCTTCTAGATTGATGCCGCCAAATGCCGGGGCGATATGGACAATAGTTTGAATGATTTCTTCGGTGTCCTGTGTATCTAGGCAGATTGGGAAGGCATTGACTCCGCCAAATTCTTTAAATAGTGCGGCTTTTCCTTCCATTACCGGCATAGCGGCATACGCACCGATATTGCCTAGACCTAAAACGGCGCTGCCATCGGAAATGACAGCTATGGTATTGGATTTGATTGTGTATTTATAGGCAGCTTCTTTATCTTTGGCGATGATTTTACATGGCTCTGCTACTCCCGGAGTATAGGCTAATGCCAAATCCTCTCTGGTTTTTATTTCACATTTTGATATGGTTTCGATTTTGCCGTTCCATTTTTCATGTAGGGTAAGGGCTTTTTCGCTTGTAGTCATTTGAATTCTCCTTTTTTATTTGATTGGTAGGGAAATAAAATTTCCGCATTGGTTTTTATTTTAGCATAGAAAAAGAGGGTAGATCAATAGATTTTCTGAATTAATTATAGAAAATATGTTGGGGTTGGAGGAATGTTAAATTTGGGGGACGATAAACTGGAAGTTAAAAGTAATGTTTCACCGGACGCCAGATTCGAAAACAATGGGCAACCTGCTGTTCCGGTTTCCAAAAAGCAAGAAGTTCTAAGACTTC
Organism: uncultured Lachnospiraceae bacterium; assembly: GCA_910585855.1. Lineage (GTDB taxonomy): Bacteria > Bacillota > Clostridia > Lachnospirales > Lachnospiraceae > MGBC114844. The sequence goes on from CAJUGZ010000239.1 coordinate 6,517, forward strand.
TGCTTTTTCCTTTTCTCAACCAGACAGACCGGGGCGCAATTCGCCCTCATGACAGCCGAAACGGAATGGATGTAAGGAAGGATGTTATCAGCCGTAAGACAGCTTCTTTTTTATTATACGGGCTAAACACGCCCCTTTTTTTTCACACCCTGCATGGAAGCAGGATGTGA
>CAJUGZ010000240.1 GCA_910585855.1 uncultured Lachnospiraceae bacterium
ACTTTCTTACCGTTTGGAGCGGAGCAGGCAAAGGACAGGAACAAACCGCCTCTTGTGTCCGGTGAAAGCAGATTTATTCCCAAAAGTTTAATTAAGGGGGTATATTTTTTATTTTTAAAAGAAGTGTACTATAGGATAAATTTATAAAGTTATAAAAATGTTTGTTTATCGTATAAATTTGAAGAAACGGGGGGATACTTTTGGTAAAAATAGAATTTAGAGGAGATTGCTATGCCAGCGAAAAATAAAAAGAAAATTGATTTGGAAAATTTAACGCCAGAGGATGAAATGAAATTGGAGATTGCCGAAGAAATCGGTGTATTAGATAAAGTATTAAAGGGCGGATGGGGGACATTATCTGCTCGTGAAACGGGAAGAATTGGGGGGATTCTTGGTACACGCAACCGCAAAAAGAAAGCACAGGAAGAGAAAGCCTCTCAAGAAAGGGAAGAATAGTTGACTTTTTTGGAAGGAAAAACTATAATAGGTATATCGAAATTAGTATTTAAAAGGAAAGGCATAAAGGGATAGATAAAGATGCTGGAATTACAAAATGTTTCCTTTGAGGTAGAAGGAGAAAATAAGAAGAAAGAAATTCTGCGAAATATTAATTTAACCGTAGATCATACAAAGTTTATTGCGGTAACCGGACCGAATGGAGGAGGAAAGTCAACACTTGCCAAATTGATTGTCGGAATTGAAAAACCGACAATGGGAAAAATTTTATTTGATGGTGTAGATATTACACAGATGAGTATTACTGAACGGGCAAGAGCTGGGATTAGTTTTGCCTTTCAGCAGCCGGTACGCTTTAAAGGGGTAACGGTAAAGGATTTGATTATGTTGGCGGCAGGAAAGGAGAATAAATTAACGATTGCGGGGGCTTGTGAGTATTTATCTGAGGTAGGGCTTTGTGCAAGGGATTATATTAACCGGGAAGTAGATACAAGCCTTTCCGGCGGAGAGTTAAAACGAATTGAAATTGCTACTGTGATGGCAAGAGCATCAAAACTTTCTGTATTTGATGAACCGGAAGCAGGAATTGATTTATGGAGTTTTAATAATTTAATTGATGTATTTGAAAGACTCTATCAGGAACAAAAGCGTTCGATTATGATTATTTCTCATCAGGAGCGGATTTTAAATATTGCAGATGAGATTGTTGTGATTGCGAATGGGACAATTCAGGCAATCGGAAAGAAAGATGAAATTTTACCTGAGCTGCTTTCCGGCACAAGTTCCTGCAGATATTATCAAAAACGGGAGGTGTAGGGATGGATGAGATTCAGAAAACTCTGCTTGAGCAGATAGCAGGACTTCATGAAGTGCCGCAGGGTGCTTATAATATTCGAGCCAATGGGGTCAGTGCCGCAAGAAATACAACAGCTAATATTGACATTATAGCAAAAGAGGATAAACAGGGAATTGATATCCGAATTAAACCGGGAACAAAGAAAGAAAGTGTGCATATTCCGGTACTGTTAAGTCAAAGTGGATTGACGGAGATGGTGTACAATGATTTTTACATAGGAGATGACTGCGATATTACGATTGTTGCAGGGTGCGGAATTCATAATGGAGGTGATCAGGCATCTAGACATGATGGAATTCACAGTTTTTTTGTTGGAAAAAATGCAAAAGTGCGTTATGTGGAAAAGCACTATGGAAGCGGAGAGGGCACAGGAGAGCGGATTATGAATCCGCAGACCGTGGTGGAATTGGGAGAGGACAGCTATATGGAGATGGAAACCGTTCAGATTCGTGGTGTGGACTCTACAAAGCGGTCAACGAAGGCAAAACTTGCGGATCGTGCTACATTGGTGATTAAGGAAAAATTAATGACGCATGGAAAGCAGTTTGCGGAAACTTCTTTTGAGGTAGATTTAGACGGGGAAGATTCTGGAACAAATGTAATATCAAGAGCAGTTGCAAAGGATAGTTCGAAGCAGGTATTTTTTTCTAAAATAAACGGAAATAACAAATGTAATGGGCATACAGAATGTGATGCAATTATTATGGATCAGGCCAATATCAGTGCAATTCCAGAGATTACGGCAAACCATTTAGAGGCAAGTCTAATTCATGAGGCAGCGATTGGAAAGATAGCAGGTGAACAAATTATTAAACTTATGACACTTGGACTTACGGAAAGTGAAGCAGAGGCACAGATTGTAAACGGATTTTTAAAGTAGGAAGTTATACAAAATAATTTTAAAAATCGGTTTTAGGAGGATAGTAGAAAGGGTTAGGTATTTATGGAAACAAGAGAAACGGCAGTGGAATTTGAAGAATTAAAGGCGTGTATTGACAGAGCAGATAATTGTATCAGAGAGATTTTGGATAAGACGAAAAATTTGGATAAGATTGAAAGTCAGCAGAAGATTTTGGCACTTAATGCGTCGATTGAGGCAGCACGTGCTGGAGATGCTGGGAAAGGGTTTGCGATTGTGGCAACGAAGGTGGGGGAATTGGCAAGCAGTTCGGCGGCGGTAAATGGATCGATTAAGAAATCTTTAGAGGATTTGGATCGGATAATTTTGGAGATGAAGCGGCTTGAAAAATAGGGGAGGGGGACGCCGGATTCTGGGATGGGTGGCATACTGCTGTTCCGCTTTCCGAAATGTAAAAAGTGCTAAGGCTTCTGAATTTTGGTGCATCCAGCCGGACGAACCGGGGCGCAATTCGCCCATGCAGCGGTCGAAACTTTATTGGTGTAAGGAAGGTTGTAACAGTTATAAGGTTCTGCCTTTTTGGAAGTGGCATGGGCTAAACACGCCCCTTTTTTTGCACACACTGCATGGAAGCAGCGTGTGCAAAAAATTCTAGATTTTTAGCAGAAGCCTAAGAACTTTTAACATTTCTCCAAAGTCACTGCAGTATGCCACCCATCCCAGAATCCGGCTGTTTGTTGGCTTTTGAAAATAAAAAGACAAAAAGCGAAATAAGTTAGCTAAATTGTCTATTATTGAAAATGGCACTGTATCGTAGAGTATTGACGGCATTTTTTACGGCAAAGATTTACTTTGTTATAATAATATGATTAACCCGTCAAAAGGGTATTTTTCAAAAGAATGGTACAATATATAGTGACTTAGGTAGATGTACATATTCTATATGTTGTAGTCACTTTTCGTAATTGTTCTTTTTGTTTAGTAACAAATTTTTTTGATACAAATGATATAAATGAATGATAATAAAATAAAGTGTGTTTGGTATGATCGAATTATTTATGTCTTTGTGTTTTTATGTTTTTAAAGTTTTTATTATGTTGTTAATAGCTGGATTTGGTTGGTTTATTTCCTCTTTGCGACTTCGGAAAACTGTTAGAAAGTCTTAGGTTTCTGTGGAAAAACTAGGATTTTTTGCACATACTGCTTTTATGCAGTGTGTGCAAAAAAAGGTGCGTGTTTAGCCCGTGATTTAGGAAGGCAGGATATGGTGGTTGATGTAGTCTTCCTTATACCAATAAAGTTTCGGATGTTGTACGGGCGAATTGCGCACCGGTTCGTCCGGTTGGATGTACAAAAATCAGAAGCCTTAGACTTTCTTACAGTTTGGAGATTCGGAGCAGAAAGAGGAAATAAACCAACCAAATCCAGCGTCCTGTTTGCGAAAATCGTCCCTTTTGTTTGTTAATTTGAAAATATGACAGGATATTTAAAAAAAATTTTTGAAAAAATACTTGACGGATTGTTATTTTGTCAGTATAATAGCATTGTTCTTAGGAGAACAGTTCAACGATAAGAATTGAAAAATTCGGGGTTGTACTGGTTTCGACGGGGATTATGAAATTGAAGAAGCCACCTGCGGGTCGGAACCGTGTTAGTAAGCCGAAATTAAATATAAACGCAAACGAAGATTTAGCGTTCGCTGCCTAGTTGCAGCTGTCGATCTTAGGTAGCTTACTGCTTAGGAAATCGGCATCAAGGAGGTAAGGCACTTTGCATCTAAAGCTTTGAAGGTGTAAAAGAAAGATGAAGCTACTGAAATCAGAAACTTGTCTATGGGTGTCTGACAGAGGGAACGGCATAGAAGATATGCATAAAACAAAGACTGTGGTGGGAGATGCTTTGATGGAGGAGTCTTCGGACAGGGGTTCGATTCCCCTCAGCTCCATCGGTGAAACGTAGCCGTGTTATGTTCGAGGTGTGGCTCAGTTTGGTAGAGCGCTACGTTCGGGACGTAGAAGTCGCGTGTTCGAATCACGTCACCTCGATTGAATTTTGGCAGATGCGGAAAGCGTCTGCTGATTTTTTTTTCAAAAGTGCTTGCCAAAAGGGTTGTTTGTGGTATATAGTATATTCGAAAAGCTATTTGTGCATAGAGAAACTAGAAAGAGAAAAGTAAAGTAATTGGATATGCGTTTAGAGGAGGATTATAGAAATGGAAAGCAAGACGGTTTTAGTTGGTGCGCCTGCAGAGGAAGAATTAAACCCAGTGGCAAAGTTGGTTCAGATAGCTTGTCAGTATGAAAGCTCAATTTATCTGGAAAATGGAACACGTAAGGTAAATGCCAAAAGTATTATGGGAATGATGGCACTGACACTCCATAAAGGTATGAGTGTTACGATATATGCAGATGGAGCAGACGAAGACGCTGCTGTAAAGAGTATGGAAGCATACTTAGGTTGTTAAGAATAAAGGAGGGATTATATGCCAAGACCAAAAAAGAAAAATGTAACAGAAACCGTAGTATCAGAACAGGCAGAAACGGTAGTAGTATCGGAATCTGCTGAGAACAAACAGGCAGAAGAAAAGTTGGAAGAGGCTTCATTTGCTGGCTTAGGAAAAACAGAAGAAGTAGAAGAACAGAATACGGAAAAACAGAAAAAACCAAGAGTAAAAAGAAATACAGGAAAGAAAGAAGAAGTAAAAGATATGACAGTAAAAGGAAGTTCTGTAAAGAAAGAAGCAGCAAAAAAAGACGAAGAAAAGCAGATATTTATTCAATATGCGGGAAAAGAAGTGACTGTGGCAACGATTGAAGAGCGGGTAAAAAAGGCTTGGGAAGCAGAAGGTCACAGAGCAAGTTCAATTAAGAAATTGGATATTTATATTAAACCAGAAGAAGCTGCTGTTTACTATGTAATTAATGGGAAAAATGCAGGACGTGTTGATTTTTAAGGAACTGTAGGAAAATAAGTGATACAGATCCTAATGGTTAAAATAGGTGATAAAGTCCCGGAGAAAAAGCCGGGGCTTTTTCTTTCAGATTGTCTGCTTTTTTGGGTAACTGGTGAAAGGAGTGTAGCTTATGGCGAACGGAGAAACAATTTATGGAATTACATATCGTGATCCCCAAGAAGCGAAAAAGGCAAAAAAGGAATGGGAAGGGATTCAGTATATTTTATCACAAAACAATATGGATGATATAGAAACTGCACTTTCTGTTTATAATAAATTGGTGGAGCGAAATATTTTAAAAACAAAAGTTGGAGAAAAGTTTTTAAGAGAGTTAAAGGAACGTTTATTAGAAGCAGAAGAGATTGAAAATAAGAGAATTAATGGGTTTTCAAAAGAAGATGAACAGTGGTTAAGAGTAAGAGAACGGGATAAGGCAAAAAAAGAGGAATTATTGGAACAAAAAAATAGAAAAAGTGGGGATTCGTATTATCGGCAAAAATATTATTTTTCTTTGACTTTAAATGTTTTATTGGTGATTGCTATTTTGATTATGGCTTATATTACGTTGAATAGTAATCATGTAAATATTTTGAATTATGAAAATGCTTTGATCAATAAATATGTATCTTGGGAGCAGTCTTTGCAGCAAAAAGAGGCAGAATTAAAGGAAAGGGAGCAGGAATTAGAACGATCCAGTTCACAGAATTGACATAACTTCATGCTATAAGGAATTGTAGAAAAAAAGGCAGGGAGGCAGAGAATGGATAAATTAAAAGTTCTGGTAATTGATGATGAAAGCAGAATGAGAAAATTGGTGCGGGATTTTTTGGTAAAAAAGAATTTTGAGGTATTAGAGGCAGAAAACGGAGAAGAAGCGATTGATATTTTTTTTCAGGAAAAGGAAATTGCTTTGTTGATTTTGGATGTAATGATGCCAAAAATGGATGGCTGGCAGGTCTGCCGGGAAGTTCGGAAATATTCAAAAGTGCCGATTATTATGCTGACGGCAAAGGGAGATGAACGGGACGAACTGCTGGGATTTGAACTGGGGGTGGATGAATATATTTCAAAGCCGTTTAGTCCAAAGATTTTAGTGGCTAGAGTGGAAGCGATTTTGCGGCGGGCAAATAAACTGAATATGGATGAGGTAATTGAGGTAGGGGGGATTTGTTTAGATAAGGCAGCTCATAAGGTTACGATTGATGGAGAAGATGTGGAGTTAAGTTTTAAGGAGTTTGAGCTGCTTACTTATTTTATTGAGAATCAGGGGCTGGCTTTATCACGGGAGAAGATTTTGAATCATGTTTGGAATTATGATTATTTTGGGGATGCCCGGACGATAGATACACATGTAAAGAAACTTCGGAGTAAGATGGGGGAGAAGGGGGAGTATATTAAGACGATTTGGGGGATGGGGTATAAATTTGAGGTGTGAAGTGGGATACTAGAAGTTCGAAGGGGGACGCCAGATTCGAAAACGGTAGGCAGCCTGCTGTTCCGGTTTCCAAAAAGTAA
>CAJUGZ010000241.1 GCA_910585855.1 uncultured Lachnospiraceae bacterium
GCTTTTTGGAAACCGGAACAGCAGGCTGCCCATCGTTTTCGAATCTGGCGTCCCCTCCCCCCTAACTAACATTTAAGGCTGCATCAACTCCCCCACCCGATTCATCATATCACAATATTCCTCATAAGACTTATATTTTAAAAACAAATCAATATTTTCCTGAACCAACATAGATTTCTGAAAATTTTCAATATCTGCCCGAATACAATTATACCAATACGTATAATCTTTTTTTATCATCTTCAAAGACTCGGCATAAGACAATCCAGTAGGAAAATACAATCCTCGTGTTGATTTTCCTTTGAAACAAGAATCATGATCAAATAAAGGATAAAGAGAATGCATTTTTCCATTCCAAAGCAAAATCCCAAAATTATCTCGATTTCGATCCGTATTTAAAGTAATATAATCTAATACATGCATTTTTAAAAATCCAACCGGATCGATCTGCATATATTTTAAATAAGGCAAACCATCATAAGTCATAAGATTTGTATCATAATAGGACATCATATCCCGATAAGGTACTAATCCTAATGTTTCCGATGTCTTAATCTGGCAAACAGAACAATCCCTGCCATTTACTTTTGAATAAATATACCGGCTGCAAGGAATATTTAAAAACCGAGCCAAATAATAAACAATAATTTCCGACATAATCTCCTTTATCTTTTCATATTTTATTAAAACAATTCCTTTTGAAGTTCGAAGAAAGCACTTTGCACGAATCCCTTTATTTGTCAATTCTCCAGTATAAATTCGATCTCCAACGGCATCATTTAAATCTACATCCTGCAAATTTCCGGTCAATGCCACATCCGCTATTTTCAATGAAAATTCATTTTCATACAGATTAACTTCTTCCCAAGTTTCAGCAGAATATTTTGAACAAATCCAATAATTATCTCGGAAACTCAATGCTCGGCTTAAAATACAAATATTGATATCACTTTGATCATCAATCCCACAGGAAAGTAAGATTTCCTTACAATACTCACGATTTGTCATCAACATGCGATCGGAACAAAAACTAATAATCATCCCATAATCTCTGCGGTTTTTTATCGATAAAGGAATTAATTCATGATTAAAAACACAAACCGTTTTTAATTTTGTATCAAATTGAAGTACAATTTCATCCTTATATTTTAAATAATACTCACTTTCTAAAAATTCTCTGTCTGCCATAAATCACCTATTTACTTTATGTTTTGCTTTATACTTATCCCAATTTCTAATTGCATCCTCTTCGGTTTCTCCCCCAAATTCATTATTGATTAAAGTAATTATATAATCTAACATATCCTCTTTAATCCGTGTGCTGCTGCATTGGTTCAGCCGTTCCGCCTGTCTTCGGATAAATTCTTCATCCGGCAAATTTTCATCATCTAATTCCTCCAGTGCATCACACATTTCAAAATCTTGGAATATCATTCCATCACCCCACTCTTTATCACTTTTTTCCATATCTATTTAGGATAACAAACGACATCCGCAAGTTCTTCCCCAATATAACATAGTTTTAAAGAAAAATACTCCTGCCTCTCGTTTAAAAGTTGAAAAAACACCCGATCTCCTTCCCAAATATCAAGTTTTGATACTTCTTCTTTTTTTATCCAAGAAAGCGTTCCCTCTGTACATTCTATTGGTACACCTTCCCACTGATCTGCAGTAAAAAGATGCATATATTCTGTTTCCTGTCCCTCCTGTACAAATGTTACTAATCCCCTGTAACGATACCGAATCAATGAAAATCCTGTTTCCTCTTTCACTTCCCGAATCATACATTCTTCCGGTGTTTCGCCTTCTTCAAATTTTCCCCCGATGCCAATCCATTTTCCCTGATTGAGATCATTCGACTTTTTATTCCGATACATCATCAGATATTTCCCATTCTGCTCTAAATAACATAGACTTGACAGACGCATATTGTCCCTTTCTTATTTTTTTAGTCAAAAAGAGATTTGCAAGGAAATTCTATTTCAAAGCAAATCCCTTTTTGATTTATCCTTTTATTTTCTTCCCTTTAGTTAAAATAACATTGTTTAATTTCGCTGTCTAAAATTTCGTCGGTCGCTTTTGCTACTGCATACTCTATCATATCAGGCTCTACTGTTCGGATAAAAAGATAACCATCTTCTTGTGGTTCAATCTGAAGTTCTTTATAAGGAACATTATCAATCGGCATCTGTTCTGCCTTTGAATCTGCCGTCGGATTATTGCTGTAATAAATACGAACCACTTTTCTGGTTGCTCCTTGGAATAAAACCCATCTTCCATACTCCACATCTGCAGGAGAAAACTTGCAGTCAAAGTGATGTCTGTGATCCCTTCCAAGATAATAATGAAAACGTGATTCCTGCAAAGCATCTGTTTCGTAATTCTTTACAATTTTAATGGCACTTCCGTCCCGGCTCTTTAAAAGCCCGTATGCTACACCTGTTTTAGCATTTGGCATATAATGATCTTTTCCGCTTCCTTCTCCGTTTAGCGGCTCAATCAATTCAAACCGTGATGATCCCATTTCATTTCCCATTTTCATTGATTTATTATAGTATTCCTCTATCTTCTTTTGGAATAACTCTTTTACAAAAACAGATTTACTTGAATTTCCTGCTAGGAAAATATAAATAATATTTCCCTCCTGCTGTGCTTCTTCTCTGTATAAAAACATCTTTGTCAAACACTGGAAAAAGCTATTAATTCCTTTCTGAATCCGATTTCTTATCAACTCTATCAATTCTTGGCTGGAAAATTCCAGTACACACTGTGGTACAGGTTCACCATCTATATTATACAAAGAAACAATAATTCCCTCTTTATCCGATTCATTAGAGGATTCATTTTCCAACTGGTATTTTTTTCTCCATCCCTGCTTTTGATGCCATAACGGACGTAGTTCTTCTTTTAAAATAGACATATTTCTTTTTGCAATCTGAGAATTAATCAGCAATGTTTCACTTCCGGCAAAACCGTTTTCTCCGGTTGGAAGTGTAAAAGTAATTTTCTTTTCCCGAAATACTTCTAAATTTTTCTGATATACTTCATATGCCATCAATTCCAGTATATTTTCTCCTCCCAATGTCACATCCGAATCCGCACCAAAACATTCCAATACATAATCATAGGCATCCTTTTCATATTCCTCTTCCGTTGCCCCTCTCCAGATTCCAAAGTCAAAATCAGTTGTTCCGCCTCCGAAATCAAAAATTCCATACATAAACTGTTCCGTTTCATCTTTCGGATCTAAACAGCTTTGTTCTAAAGCGGTAACAGCATAGGCAGCAGGTTCACTGATCCCTAATTCTACACGAAACTGATCCATACAATCTTTATCATTTAAAATACTAGAAGGCAGTGATTTCTTAATTCCTTGATAAAAACTTTCTGCAATAAAATCCCGCACTTCTTTTGTATATCCAACCGGAAACGTCATCAAATACTTTAAATAAATACCATTTCGCATATTGTTAATATATAATCCAATATAATAAGCATATAATTCAACCGGATTGATAATCTTCTCCTCTGCCTCCATCGCACCGCCCAAATAATATTCTTTTCTCTGCTTATCTTTAATAATAATATTCCCCTTTTCTCGATTTGCCCACTGTTTTAATTCATCAAAATAAGAATAAAAATCATCCGGCTTGCAATTTTGAAAATCTTCATAGGCATCATAGGAAACAAAAATATCATTACAGGAAGTATGTGGTCTGCCTGCTTCTTTCTGATAGTCCTCCATAAATTTTTTTACATTCGTAAATTCAATAATGGTTGGATTTTCAAAATCTTCCTCTTTCACTTCACCGCTTAAATTTCCAGTACCAATTCGAATTGGTACAATCCGATTAGTAACATCCTGCCGAACAACAACAGTACTTTTTGTTCCAAAATCAATTCCAACCGTACCCGGTCTAATATCTAATTTTGGATCTCTTGCAATCAAATTTTTATATTGATTTTCCTCTGTTTTTACCTCTTCTGAATTTTTCTCCTCAGTTTCCTCTTCCTTTGTTTCCTCTGTTACAAATGATTCTGTTTTTAACTGCTCTTCTGTTTCTGGTACAGCTTCTGTTTTATTCTCTTTTACTTCTTTTGCCTTTTGACTTTCTTCATCAAATAATTCCCAATGTCCTCTTACAATATCAAACAAAATATCCTTATCATATGGTTCTAATCGACATCTATTTTTATCACAATCCAACAATTCCTGTATCTTATCCATATTTTTATTTGCTTCCCTTTCTCCCTGAACAATAACGATTTTCTCCGTCTTATTCAATCGTTCTGTTTCTTTTTGTTGTTCATATTGATTCATTTTTTCCATACTTTCCGTATTTCTTAAAATTTTTGATTTTGCTGAAAACTCTGATTTCTCCATTATTTTTGGAGCAGCACTTTCTGGCTTTGCAGCAACTTCCGGTTTTACAATCGCTTCTGGTTTCACCATTGCTTCTGGTTTTACCACCGCTTCCGATTTTGCAATCGTTTCTGGTTTCACTACTGCCTCCGGCTTTACAATCGCTTCTGGTTTCACCGCTGCCTCCGGCTTTACAATCGCTTCTGGTTTCACCACTGCTTCCGGTTTTACAATCGCTTCTGGTTTCACCACTGCTTCTGGCTTTACAATCGCTTCTGGTTTCACCACTGCTTCCGGTTTTGCAATCACTTCTGGTTTCATCACTGCTTCTGGCTTTGCAATCATTTCTGGTTTCACCACTGCTTCCGGCTTTGCAATCATTTCTGGTTTCACCACTGCTTCCGGCTTTGCAATCATTTCTGGTTTCACTACTGTTTCCGGTTTTGCAATCGTTTCTGGTTTTTTCATTGGTTCAGACTTTGCAACAATTTCTGGTTTTGTCATTCCAAGTTGTGCTGTTTTTATCTGATTTTCTTTTTTATCTACACTAATAGGACTTTCTTTCCCAAAAAGAAATTCCTCAAAATCAATATGACTAAAATTATTGATTAAAAACTGCATGGTATTCCAGCTATCTTTCGATGCATATAACACAGACGGAATCACCCCTATTTTTGCCCATAAGTAAATATCATAATTCCATGTTAATGTATCTTTTCTTTTATATTGATCTCCTAAACGATAAATCTGCAAAATACTAGCTTCTTCATTTGGCTGTAAATTACGAATTCGTTTACTCGTTCCATCATAGATATTACCGTCTTTTAAAAATATTCTTTTATTTTGGCATCGTTCTCCTAAACCGGCTGTACCAACTGTCCTTGGCATATTTGATGTTGGCAGATTAGGAAGAATCTGCACTGCTTCTTCTTCCTTTGGATAATCCCAAACGATAATGCCAGAATTAATTCGAAGAGAATTTTTTTCCGGTCTTGCATCCACCCGATATAATTGATCAATATAGGCTTGCTCCATCGGAATAAAAATATCGGTTGCCCTATGATGATACCAAGTACCCTCCAAACTTACCAGTCGAATAAATCCATTTACCCAACTGCTTGGTGATTTAAAAATACTTTGAATCACTGATTCCATCTGGCAACATTTTTCTCTTACCTCTTTTTTTTCCATAATGTTCCATTTCTTTTCCATTTTTCCTACCTCACAATCACAATCGGCTTCATCACATCATCTTGTATATAATATCCATTTAATACTACTTCCCGAATCACTCCGTTTACAATACTTTCTGATGTTTTAATATATCGTCTGGAATCAAACTCCTTCCCGATTGCTACTTCGATTTTTTCATAACGTTCTTTCCTTATATTAGTACTATTATAAACACTAATACATAAGTCAAAAAATTTTGCCAAAATTCGAATATTTTCTATTTTTCGATTCGAATTCATAATTTCGTCTTTAATAAAACTCCATAATTGCTTAATTCCGCTTTTATCCTTTCCTAAAGCAATAAAAGACTTAATATCCCAAGAACCACAAAGTCCTTTTAAATAAGATTTCTGGCTTTTTTCTAATTTTGAAATCCCCTGCCAAACCTCATAAATTTCTTCAAACGGTTCAAATTCCTTTTTTTGAACTTGAAGCCGCTTGTCTAATTCCTCTTTCGAACTTTGCATTTCTTTTTTTTCTCTCTCTAAATCAACTTTTTCTTTTTCTAACTTATTACAATTATAATGCAGTCTTTCACACTCAATTTTTGCTTCCTCAAGTTGATGATGAAGCGCTTCTTTTTCCTTCTCTAACTGTTCAATCTTCTTTTGAAATTCCTTCTCCTGTTCCTTATCCTTTCTGACAATTTTTTTAATATCTTCCTGAACCTCTGCGTCTTTTAATAATTCACATAAAATACGTCTTAAACTATTTTGTATATCACCCATATTTCATTTCTCCTGATTTTCTAGCTCTCGTCACTTCCCATTCTGTCTAAATTTTCTCTCTTTATATTTAACTGCCAAAACTACTTTTTGCCAAATGGAATGGCTCTTTTTCTAACATCCCACTTATTTTATCACACAATTTCCAAATATACAACAATAGAATTTTCTGCCTTCAATAAGTCTTTTGATAAGAATCTTTTAAAATTTCTTCCGTAATCCAACCAACAGCAAGAGGCGGTTTGATCCTTTTCTTTGTCTGCGACTTCGGAGAACGGTTAGAAAGTCTGGCTTCTGTGGAAAC
>CAJUGZ010000242.1 GCA_910585855.1 uncultured Lachnospiraceae bacterium
AGCCACTTCTTCATCAATCTCTTCCAATTTTACCAAACTCTCCCATGTCAATGCCTTCTCATCAGGCGGCGTTACTAACATAGCCCGAATTTCCTCCAAAGAATACAAATCCTTCTTCTCCAAAATAAAGCGAATCCTCTCCAAAATCAGTTCCCGGGGCAAAAACGTTTCCTGTCCAGTAAAAGAAGACTGCTTCTGAAACCACTCCTCTGGAATCAACCCTTCCCGCTTCCACCGATACAACTGTCCATAAGATATTCCGGTCAAATTCAATAATTCTTTTTTTGATATTGTCAAAAAAACACCTCCTATTTATCCTTCCCCCCAATCTTTTACAGCAAAATAAAACAATATTTTGTTCTATTATCTCTAATAAATATAACAAAACATTGTTTCATTGTCAACCCTTTTTACAATCAAACTTGATCCATATTTCCTTTTACAGGGAAACGCAACATAATATTGTTGTACAATACGAAAAAATGCAAAGCATAAGCAAATTCAGATAGCACAAGCTTCGGTTTTTGTTCAGAAGCCAAGAAACAGCCAGATGCAAAAACGGTGGGCAGCCTGCTGTTTTTACATCTGGCGTCCTCCCCACCAAAACATTTCACCGCCCTCGAAACCGTTCTGGAAAATATTCTTCCACCACCACATCTTTATAAGCCTTTATCAATCCCCGAATCACCTTAGCAAGCATCTCCTGATCCTCTGCCGTCATCTGCTTTACTGCCTTAACCGTCTTAATCAAAGCCCCCAAATTCCCCAATTTATCCTCACTTAACTCCGACAGATTTTTTGCCCCTGTTTCATCAATCACATGAAACAATGCCATTACAAATTCCTCTCTCTGATCCCGTGTCATCTCATTAATCCAATTCTTCAAAGTGCGATCCAATATCCGGCTGTTTTTCTTTACATCATCCAAATATACAAATTTTGCTCCAAGTACCTCCCAAGACAGTGGATCGTGCTGCATAATCCCGCTTTGGCTGCTCTTTGTTACCAAATATTCCTCCTCATGTTCCAATAACATCCCCACCACAGAAGTTTGAGGAACAATCGTCCAAATCCTCTCCCTTACCCGATTATATGATTCACTCATCAGCATTTCCTTGGAAAATCCCGGTCCGTCATTATTGTAGATTTCAATAATTCTCTCCTGTATTTCTTCTTTACACTGAACCGCTGCATAGACTGCCAAATTTCCGCCTTTCGAATGTCCGCCCAAACGCAGCTTTCCTGTCACTTTTTCTGCAACCTGCTCTAAATAGGATACTGCTTCTAATTGAGATGGTACAACGGAAATATAACTCATATTAAAGTCCTCTTTCCATCCCACCAGTGTATCATCTGTACCACGAAATGCTATAAAATACGTATTATCTGAACATTCTGCTACCAAAGCAGAAAACTGTTTTTCCTCTTCTTCATCAATCTGGTTTACATAACAGGAAAGTTTCATATCTTGAAAACGCTGCGATTTTGCCATTTTTTCCAAAACTAATGGAACTTTTGCCATAAATGAATGGTCTTCATAGATTTTTTCCCTGTCATATTTTGAAAAAAATATCTGTTCTGCCTCTTTTACAGTCATCCAGATATCGGATTCTATACCGGGCAGTATCTCATCAAAATTTACATAAGAAAGTTCTGATAAAAGTAAATTGTCCACTTCATTAAATGGGGAAACCGCTATACGAATATCCCCTCTCCAATCCAGATAATCCAGAATATTGCTCATCTTTTACACCTCATTGATTCTCCTTATCCATTTCCTGTACTTCTTTCAAAGCCTCTGCATAATTTTTCGAAAATACTCCCGGATTTCTTCTTAAAATACTTCCAGAACTTACCAATTCTTTTTTTCTGTTCCACTCAAACATACCTCGCAGCCTTCGAATACTGCTCCTTGTCTTTTCCAATTCTTCTCCAAGCTTGTCCGTTTCCTTCTCTCTTTCATTTACAGAGATCTGATCTGCCAGATTATTGGCAAAATGAGAAGCCGATTCAATTAGTTCTGTCTTTAATTGACGATATTTCTTAATTCCTTCCTCCTGAGCAGCTCTTTTTTCCAATTTTCTTTCTTCTGTCTTTTCTTTATATTCCTTTAAATATTCCCGATATTTAGAAATCCCTTCTTCCACCCTTTCCCGAAATTCATCTGTTTCTTCATTTAATACCGCAATTATTACATCCATTCTCCTTTGCAGACGCCGAATTTCCTCATTATCCTCCGTCAATCGCATCATCAATTCTTTTAAATCCATTGCCTCTTGGAACGATTTTGTAAAATCTACCGCAAAAACAACAGTAATAAAAATCGCCAATGTTTCCCGCATAGTATCCGAAATAGCAAATACCATTTTTTCTACTGGCAGATGCGCTATACGAATCATAATAACAGAAAATATTCCCCATCCAAGAGAAGCCATCAGACAAATATGACCATGCAGATTAAAAGGCACATTACTGTAATCCCAATACCGAACTCCAAATAATTTTTCCATCAAAAGACCCGTACAATATTCTAAAACAGTAGCCCCTAACATTCCCATAAAAAAGACCGCCAAAAGATTGTCCTTTACCGGAATTGTCATAAGTAATACACAAATCGCTCCTGAACCATAAATCGGCAAAAACGGTCCATGCAAAAATCCACGATTTACCCATTTCTTCTGTTTTACCGATACATAACAACACTCCCATATCCAACCACAAAAACAATAAAAATAAAAAAACAATAACCATTCAGAAGGATCATACTGATACATAAAAATTACCCCTTTTCTTTCTCTTCTGTCTAAAAATAATCCATTCTTTCCTTTCTCTGTATTATAACACATTCCTTCTGTATTTACACCCAAATTCTTTAAAAACCTTTAGTTAAGCTTTTGGATATGGGACACTGTTGATTCTTTTATTAGAGTTTAAAAACCACTTTTTTGATCTAGTTCCTTACAAAACCATTTCTCCAGCAGTACACCGGCATAATATAATATTTAAGTTTCCGTTCCGGCAGCGGATAGCATCCAACATTTCTTTTTCATCTACTCCTTTTTTCATTTTTACCAAAAAAGTCAATTCATAAAGTGTTCCCATATTGGTTGTACGAATCCGATCCAAAGAATAGCTTTCTGTATTTTTTTCTAATAAATCATCAAACGCTCCAGTAAAATTCATATTTTCTGGAACAGTAATCTTTAATTCCTTTTCTTCTGTCCGAGGTGCTGCAAATCCCGACAGATAAATTCCCGTCATTGCAAAACCAATAAAAAAAGTAACCAGAACTGCCAATGTCAAAAAGCCCATTCCAATGCAAAGCCCTACCGCCATTGCAAAAAATACACAAGAAATATCTCTAGAATCTCCCGGCAAACTTCGAAAACGCACAAGTGAAAAAATTCCGGCAATAGAAAATGCCCGTGCAATATTTGTTCCAACCAATAAAATTACTACAGAAACCATACAAGGCAAAAGTATCAATGTAATCATAAAATTTGCAGAATAAGAGCGGCCGCTCTTTTTACTGCTTATCCGATAAGCTATGCTAATTACCATACCCAATGCTAATGCAAGCACCATACTTAATAAGGTTGTGCGAATTGATAATGCTGACTCACCTGCTGATGCAATAATTGATTCAAACATAAAATTTCTTCTCCTTTTAATAAATTTTGCTGTAATAAATATCTTTTATACTCCGTTCCATACTTAGAGAACGAAACAGGATAAATTTGATATTCAGAAAGTAGATGAGTAAACCAAAGAGGTGCAGCTCCCATTATTTTAACCTCCATTAACCAAATCCCTTTATCTAAAAGTGGTATTCCGTCCATTCCCTCTTCTAACCGCAGTCTTTCCCGTCTGGTTCGGATATTGGTATCAAACGTAACCCGAAACTCCTTCTCCTCTTTTCCAACAAATGCAATTCTGTCATAAGCAAGAAATACTTTCGGAAGCAAAAAATACCGTTTTAAAAACGCATCCACTTCATGCAGAACCTGTCGATTTATGTAATAAGCCTCTTTGGGCTGCTTTTGTTCCTCTAAATATAGATACGCTTCCGACAGCAAAAATGATGTACGGCGTTTATTTACTACACCACCAAACTTTTTCTTAATTTCCAAAAATACCATATCTCCTTCCTGCACTGCACCATAACTTCTTAAACGCAATTTTTCTTTATAAACAGGCTGTTCCAACGAATTTCGAATCAATTCATCTGATGGAGTATCATAATAAATATTTGCAATCGAATACTGTTTTTGATCTTTATTATAAACATCTAACTCCATATAGTCTTCTAATCTTTGTATCAGTTTTTCATAGGTATCCTGATAAAGCAAATATTTTTTTTCCACACGATTAAACACTTCTATTGCCACTTTTTTGTATCCTCCTATTGCTTTTTTATATCAAAAACATTTTATCCTCTTTATGTGACAACTATTTGACAGCTATGTTATATAAAATCGAAACGTTTTCCCACCACTTATCAATTTTCCCCTAACAAATAATCTCTAGCCGGATACAAATGAAAATTTATCAAAATCATATGATAAGTGCAAACTAGCCTGAAGCAGACCTCCTATCTTATTTTTATATAAAAAATCGCCCAAACCCTTAGTTTTACGGTAATAAAGAAGTATTTACAACAACTTATCATCAACGCTGACAAACAGGGTGCAAAAAAGATGTATGATATGGTATCTACTTTACCTTGAAGTTGAGAAGCAAAATGGGTATATTACTAATGGTGATACATCCATTTTGCTTATTTTAATGATTTGTATTTTGAAATATAGGAAAATGTAGATTTCTATGATAAAATAACAAACAGAAATTTAAATATCAATATTGCCAAAAGGTAGGTAGAAACTATGTGAACAACAAAAGTATTATTAGTCGGTGTGTGTGAATATTTAACAATTAAGTGTCCTTCTTTGCCTATGTGCAAAAATGATTTGTTTGCAATGAGAAAGGCTCTTGTCAAAGGGTTAAATATAAGCCCAAGCAATATACATTTGTCTGGTGAAACGGGCATTGTAACAAAAAATGATTTTATTGCATCAATACACACTGTGCTTAAAGACATATCAGAAAATGATACATTTATTTTTTACTTCTCTGGTCACGGTGGAAAAAATTGCTTAGTATTGAGTGATGGTTTGATTGAGTTACAAGATCTGCTTAATACGATAGAGCAAATACAAACCAAAAATAAGATTGCCATTATAGATAGTTGTCATTCGGGTGATTTTTCACTTGAAAACATTCCAACGATAGACATTGATGAAACGGTTGAACATTTTGCCGGACGCGGTTTTGCGGTTTTGGCTTCTTGTGGTGCCAATCAATCTTCTGGCTTTGATGAAGCTAATGAAATTAGTTTATATACAAGTTTTGTATGTGATGCATTAACTGCGCGTTTTTTGGTTAGAAAAGGTAAGAAATCTTTGGAAGCAATAAATGAAGCAATATTCCATTTAGCAGAAGTTTCAAACAGAAAAGGGAAACGTAATTTTCAGCAACCAATATTTCGCTCAAGTATAGGTGGAACTATATTTTTTGATGTTGAAGAATACAATCCCTACAAAATCGCAAAAGTATACGAAGAAACAGATAACTATATTATTTATAACGTTGAACCAATACATCATGCCAATACAAAAAGATTATCTGTTAAAGTGATTTTACGCTTTCAAAGTTCAATGGAACAGATTGCAGAAATTTCAACAGAAATAAAAAATAAAGTACTTTATTATGATGTGTACCAGAATGAAATTGCAGAAGTACGTTATAAAGGGCGTGCAGCAAATATTGTGTGGTGCTATTTTGGTTATGATGAGGATGATATGGTTGAATGTAATTTTATTTGTCATTCTACATGGGTTGATGATGCACAAGACAAGGAATATTGGTATCGTACATCAAAAAATACTATCACTGTAAAGGGAGTTCACATTGATGTACACAGTTCATATGAGTTAATAAAGAATTTAAAAGATAGCACCTTAGATAAGGATAAATTGATTCAAATTACAAGGAAATATACTGCTAATATTATATCAGCGGCGCAACAATATATTAAAATATTTAGAGAATATCTCAATAATACGATAACCGAAGAAGAATTGATTGATAGCGTTGCGCCTCTTAATATTGAAATCTCAAAATGGTTTTTGAAACAAAGTGAATTACCAATACCTCCAAAGGAATTGCATGATTGGGCACATATACATACAAAACTTTCTTGTACAATACATGATTTTTCTCTTTTTTACGATAAGAAAAATTTAAAGACATGGAAAAGTGAAAATAGAAAATGGTTATTACAAAATGCAATCAAGCAATATGAAATGGAATTAGAAGAACTAAAAACGGCAGATAAACTAATTTAATTACAATTATTGTTACGCAATAGAACGCTGTTTTTGAGAACAGACATATAAAACCCTTGCCCCGTCATTTCAACGCTCGCAAAGCCGCATAAATTAAGGACAAAATAACCCCTACTGTGTAGTGCCGCAATACTGCGTCTACCGCTTCCGGCTCTCCGGCAACGGCTTTT
>CAJUGZ010000243.1 GCA_910585855.1 uncultured Lachnospiraceae bacterium
AGCGGAGCAGGCAAAGGACAGGAGCAAACCGCCTCTGGCGTCCGGTGAAAGAAAATCTTTTCTGGTGGCATCCTATATCCAAAAGATTAATTAAAGGAAAAGATTTATGAAATTGTAATTGACAGAAGAAAGTTCTATTTCTATAATCAAAGGTGGAATAGAACTGGTTTTTTAATTTTAGAGAGAATTTTGATGAAGCAGAAAAAAGGGGAGGTATAGCATATGATTTTGAAAAGTTTTGATGCTTTTATAAAGGATGTTTACAGTAAATTTACTTCGGAAGAATTAATTGGAGTAGTGACAAAAGAGCGGGTAGATCGGATTATTACAAATATAAGAAGTGATCAACCGGTGAATGAGGAGTTTTTGATTCATTATTCGGATGAAAAAGAGGGACAAAAGGATTGGTATGGATTAGAGGTAGAGTGGAGTGAAAAGGAACGTTCTGGTATCTTGATGGCAAGGGATAAAAATGGGACGAATTGGTATCGGTTTAATTTGGGCTCACTGCATTTGAACCGTTTTTATGAACTGGTTCCAGATATGGATAAATCGGAAGAAGAGAAATTAAATGCAATGGCAGAGGAAGAAATTTTAGATAGTTTGATGAAATGGAAACGTTGATGTTAGACAGAAGAGATAGTCAGATGGGGTAATGGGTTGGTTTTGTGAATTTATGGCAGGCGGAGAGAGGTATGATAAGAGAAAATTTGGAATTTTTTTCGGAGCAGGATGGGCTGCGGTTGGATGGTTTACTGATAGCACCAGAGGAGAAAAAGGCGATTTTACAAATTTCACATGGTATGTGTGAACATAAAGAACGCTATATTCCTTTTATGGAATATATGGCGGGGCAGGGGTATCTCTGCGTGATTCACGATCATAGGGGACATGGAAAGAGTGTTCGTTCAAAGGAGGATTTGGGATATTTTTATCAGAACGGCGGAGAAAGTTTGGTAGAGGATTTGCATCAGATTACAAAGCAGATCAAAGGGCAGTATCCGAAACTGCCGTATTTTTTATTGGGACACAGTATGGGGTCATTGGCTGTTCGCTGTTATATTAAGAAGTATGATGATGAGTTAGATGGTCTGGTAGTATGTGGATCTCCTAGTGAAAATGCAATGGCAGGAGTTGGAATGAAGATTGACAAAGTAATTCAAAAGTATCGTGGGGAACATGGCAGAAGCAGTGTAATTGATAAGGTGTTTTCTAAAGGATTTGAAAAGGCTTTTGAAGAAGAACATATACCTCATGCGTGGATTTGCAGTGATAAAGAAGTCGTTGCTGCATATAATGCCGATCCGCTTTGTAATTTTACATTTACGTTAAACGGGTATGAAGCGCTTTTGTGGTTGGTAAGGCAAACCTATTCTGTGCAGGGATGGGAAGTAAAGTATGCAGAGCTGCCGATTTCTTTTATTTCGGGAGAGGAAGATCCCTGTATGGTGGATCGAAAGAAATTTTTTGAGGCAGTGGAACATCTAAAGAGGATAGGATATACCAAGGTAAGCGGTAAATTATATCCAAAGATGCGTCATGAGTTGTTAAATGAGATTGGAAAAGAAACCGTATATAAAGAGATAACTGCATTTTTTGATTCGGTTTTAGAATCGGGAAAGTGATGATTTTAGGGTATTGCTTAAGTCGAAAGAAGAAATATAAAAAAATACAGAAAAAGACTATAAAAGAAAAGAATAGTATGATATACTAATAAAGACTATGGCATTTGGGAAAATGCATCCTAGAATATAAGGAGTGACAACGATGCTGAGTGAAGAAAAAATTAAACTGATGACAAAACTTGCAGTTTATGAGAAGCACACAGGAAAAAAGACGATGAAGCTTACAAAATTTTTTCAGATGGATTATGTAGGCTGGAATATGCTGAAAACAGGAGTTGCAGTTACAGTTGGTTATTGTATGTTGGCGGCTGCCTATGTAGTATATCATTTGGAACAGTTTGTAGAAGGGATTTATACAATGGATTATATGGAATTGGCAAGGGAATTTGCTTCAAAGTATGTAGTTCTTTTGATTGTCTATATGACAGTAACATTTCTTTTCTATAATGTAAAGTATTCACGGGGAATGAAAAGCTTAAAACGCTATCAGAAGAATCTGGAAAAAGTGGGAAGGGATTCGGAGGAAAGTGTGAAGAGCAGAGAGGTGTAAGATATGACAAAATTACTCGAAATAAAAGAATGGCTGAAAGGATTCTATGGCAGATTTGACGTATATCTGCAGGGAGTATGGAAATTTATTCTTTCTGCCGGAGCGATTACTCTACTAAATCAAAATCTGGGTTTTATGGAACAGTTAAAAAATCAGATGTTGGTACTGCTTTTAGGGCTGGTTTGTTCTATTCTTCCCTATGGCGGGATTGCATTAATCTGTGCGGCTGTTACGCTTGCTCATTTTTTTGCGTTATCTTTGGAACTGGCAGGGATTGCTTTTTTTGCTTTTCTTTTGATGTATTTATTTTGCCTGCGGTTTGAAAATAGGTCAGGGTATGCATTGATTTTAACACCTATTTTATTTTGGATGAAAATTCCTTATTTAGCTCCTGTTTTAGTAGGATTAACAGGCGGAATAGTAGGAGCATTGCCTGTCGGCTGCGGTGTGGCAGTTTATTCTATTATTTCCTATGCAAAGGAAAATGCACCTTCTTTAAGCAGTTCGACAGTAGACAATATGTTAGAAACCATTCGTATGATAATAGACAGCTTTTTAAATAATAAGGCAATGCTGGTAATGATAGCAGCATTTGTGATAACTGTAATATTGGTACATTTAATTAAAAGTCTGTCTGTGGATTATGCATGGATGATCGCCATTGGAGTGGGAACAGTTGTAGATCTTTTGATATTGATGGCAGGAGATTTTACAATGGATATTGAAGTTGAGATGACAGGTATGATTGTCGGCAGTTTGATTACGATTTTAATTTCTTTGGTGGTTCAATTTTTTTTATTTTCTGTGGATTATTCCAGAACGGAGCGGGTACAGTTTGAAGATGAGGAATATGTCTATTATGTAAAAGCTGTGCCAAAGATGCGGGTTACTTCACCGGAGGTCAATGTAAAGCGAATTAATGCCCAAAAATCGCAAAAGACAAGACAAGTCAGAGAATCTGAGTATGATCTGGAGGAGGAAGAAGAGGAATTGCCAAGGGGCAGGCGTTTAGCAGAAGAAAGAAATACAGCGAACGGAAGAGCCTCGTCAGCTAGAACTTCGTCAGCGGTTCGCCCTTCTTCAACTGTAAGAAGTGCGCCGACAGCCAGAACCTCTCAGGCGTCTAGAACGTCGTCTGCCAGAACTTCTCAGACAATCGCCAGAACGACACAGATGTCTACAGTAAGAAATTCTTCATCCACAGCCAGAAATACAGCATCTCGATCAACACAGAGCAATATTACGAATATTCAGGATAGAATGGGACAAAAACCATCAACACGTGACAAATCATAAAGGAGAGAAAGAAGGTGTGGGATAGATGGAAATATTATGGACAACAATATCCGGATACCTAGATAAATTATCTCAATTACCTGTAAGAATTAAAGGAACAGATATTATAGAGATTATCTTGATTTCTTTTCTGATTTACCATATTATGGTTTGGATTCGAAGTACAAGAGCATGGGGGCTGGTGAAAGGAATTGCAGTATTGCTTTTATTTACTTTGCTTGCTATGATTTTTCATCTCAGTACAATTATTTGGCTGGCAGAAAAGACATTGGGAATCGGAATTACAGCAGTAATTATTGTATTTCAGCCGGAACTGAGAAAGGCATTAGAGCAGCTTGGAAGCAAAGCATCTGGAATTCGCCAAGGCGGAACAGAAAAATCAAAAAAAGGAAACAAAGGGCTTTTGTCTGGCTTTTTTTCGAAAGAGGACGAACGTTTTAGTGATAAAACGATTGACGAAATAGTTGAAGCAGCGTTTCGGCTTGGTCAGACAAAGACAGGAGCTTTAATTGTAATGGAAAAAGATGTGCTGCTGATTGACTGGCTGAAAACGGGAATAGAGTTGGATGCTATTGTCAGCAGCGGACTTTTGATCAATATTTTTGAACATAATACGCCTCTTCATGATGGTGCAGTAATTATTCGGGGAGATCGTATCTTAGCGGCAACTTGTTATCTGCCGCTGTCGGATAATATGAAAATCAGCAAAGAGTTAGGAACCAGACATCGGGCAGGACTTGGAGCAAGTGAGTCAGCTGATGTACTGGTGATTATTGTGTCAGAAGAAACCGGAAAAGTATCTGCGACGTATGGCGGAACACTGGAGCGGAATTTAACAATGGACAGATTAAAAGAATTGTTGTTGGGTATTCAGAAAAAGGAAAAGAAGGAAAAGGAGAAAGAAAAGGAAGAGAAAAAAGGCAAATGGAAGTTCTGGAAAGGAAGGGAAACGGATGAAGAAAAAACTGATGAATAATATGTTCTTAAAAATTCTTTCCGTTATATTTGCTTTTATTCTTTGGCTGGTAGTGGTAAATATTGATGATCCAGATGTAAAAGGTATTATATCAGGAATACCAATTACTATTATCAATGAAGAAAAAATCACGGAGCAGAATCAGATTTACTATATTGAATATCCTCTGAATCAGACCGGATCGGTTATGGTAAGCGGTGCAAGAAGTATTGTGGATAAATTAAAGCCTTCTGATATTAAAGCTACCGTAGATTTTAGTGATATATCCAGTGTAGGAGCAGTTACTATTAATTATACTTTGCCTGACGGTGTATCATTGGTCACAAAGCGGGTAGAAATGATGCGGATTGCTACGGAAGCAGTGAAATCAGATACTTTTGATGTATCGATTACAACAAAAGGAAGTACAGCAGACGGCTATTTGTTAGGGGACAGCAAAGTTTCTCCGAATCGTGTTCGAATTACCGCCCCGGAATCAATTTTAAATTTGATTCGGAAAGTAGTAGTGGAAGTGGATGTGGACGGCATGTCTACTGATATTTCAACTCAGTCAACCCTTCATTTATATGATGGAAACGGAAAAGAAATTAATTATGCAGAAAATGCTAATGTTAAAATAAGTGCAACGACATTAAAGGTAAATATTGGTATGCTTCGCACGCAGAAAAAACGTTTGGAATTGGAAATAGCAGGAGAGGTACAGGATGGCTATCGTTTTCTTGGAATGGAGTGCAATGTATCTGAGGTTGCAGTAAAGGGAGTTCCTTCAAAAGTAACGTCATTTCATACGATTTCCGTTCCGGCATCTTCCAATGAATTGAATCTGTCAGAAATAACGGAAAGAACAGAAATTTTGATTGATTTAAACCGTTACCTGCCAGAGGGAATTTCTTTGCGGGATGAAGCCGACCGTTATGTAAAAGTGGTTTTAAATGTACAGCCACTTTATGAGAGAGAAATCTATTTGACAATGAATGAAATTCGAATGGAAAATGTACCAGAAGGTATGGATTTGAGCTATAATAGAGAAACCACTGCCTTAGTAAGATTAAAGGGGCTGGCTGATGATGTAAATGCAATTTTAACGGATGAAATGAATCCAAGAGTCGATCTGAGCAATTTAGGGGCAGGTGTGCATCGGGTTACTGTGAGACTGGATGTGCCGGATGGAGTGGAGCATATAAATACAACAAATATTTATATTACCCTGACACAGCATGTGGAAGAAACACCAGAAGAATCAGAAAGCTCAGAGGAAGAAAGTTCGGGCGAAGGAAATGAGGAAAGGGAAGCCATTCAGAATAGCTTGGAGGCTTCCCAAACAGAAACTTCCTCAGAGGTAACGGGCGAGTCGGAAGGAGAGAGTACAGCACCTTTAGAGGAAAATTCGGAAAGCAGCGAATAGAACTTTTAGCCTGAAAAGAAGTTGTAAAAACAGGTTTCTTTTTCGCATTAGAAGTGATATAATACATAGTGAAGGAGTATATCTGGAACGTGAATTGCTCTAAAAAACGATGACATAAAATTGGAGGAATGTAGAATGGTAAAGGCAAAAGTGACAATTAAGAATCCAACGGGATTGCATTTAAGACCTGCTGGAATACTTTGTAAGGAAGCGATGGGATTTAAATCTAAAATTACATTTAATTATAAGGAAAGTACGGCAAATGCAAAGAGTGTATTGAGTGTGCTGGGGGCATGTGTAAAGTGCGGGGATGAAATTGAGCTTATTTGTGAAGGGGAAGATGAAGAAGATGCACTTACGGCATTGTTAAAATGTGTAGAATCTGGTTTGGGTGAATAAAATATAAGGTGTTTTTGAGAGTAAAGGCAGACAGGATGTTGCAGGCAAGCGACATTCTGTTTTTTTGTGGGGGTTCCAAGGGGACGCCAGATGTGAACCCCCTAGGCAGCCTGCTGTTCCGGTTTCCAAAAAGTAAGAAGTTCTAAGACTTCTGCATCATAGCACATCCAACCGGACAGACCGGGGCGCAATTCGCCCTCATAGCAGCCAAAATAGAGCAGGCATACCAAAAAGTGTCATCCACCGCAATAAAACAGCTTCCCTTTCATACGGGCTAAACACGCCCCTTTTTTTGCATACCCTGC
>CAJUGZ010000244.1 GCA_910585855.1 uncultured Lachnospiraceae bacterium
AGTAGTGGCGGCTATTTTTTTCCCTTAAAAATCTGACAACACAGACTAATTAAGGCAACAACGAACGTACAGAATAAAAATAAATTCTGATATGTAACCATTGTATATCGCCCTCCTTTCTTTCGTCTAGAGGGCTGTAATACCCTCCGCAAAAAACAAGAGGGGTAAAGTCACCTTTGGCTCTATGGTTTCCCACGCTCCAAGTATAACACATGTTTCTTTATTAGGCAATCACTCTATCTTATTTTTTTACCTATTTTTCCGATTTTACTTCTTTGCCTTTATATTTTTACCCTCACACCATTTTCAATTAAATTTCCCCTTTTTTAGTTAATGTACTACCATATTTACAATGATATTCCTGTATCCAAAAATACAATACTTGCTTTCTGTATACTTTATGGTATAATTATTTTGTTTCAGAGTAGGAAACCGTTAGAATATTATTTTACATAGAAAGAGAAGGAGATACAAATGATACCATATCTGACTGGAGAAATCACAGCACTTACTGCTTTTATCGGAATTTTATTTGCTTTTGCAGCAACATGTTTTTTTATTACAAAGTTTCACGGCTGCCTTCCAAGTGATATGGGGCGGGCATATGCAGTGGACGGAAAGAAATCAGCGGGTAAGCCTAGAGGAGCAGGGATAATCTTTATCTTGGTATTTGCCGGTTCAGCATTGATTTTTTCAAAAATAAATTTAGAAACAGGGATATATCTTATTTTAATTGTGGTAGAGATGCTGACCGGTTATTTGGATGATGCATCCGATCGTCCATGGAACGAATATAAAAAAGGACTATTAGATTTAATTGTAGCGGTTGCAGCAGCAATTACTTTTTTGCATTTTCATTCGAATGAAGTATATTTGGCTACACTAAAAACTACAATTACAATACCTCCTGTTTTATTTTGTATCTTGACGGTGGTATTGATTTGGGGGTCGATTAATGTTACAAATTGTGCAGACGGAGTAGATGGGCTTTCTGGAACATTGGCAATTATTACTCTTGGAACAATTTATTTAATCGGGGAGATCACAGGACATACCGATGATTTCTTTTTTTTAATTTTATTGTTTATCGTTTGTATTCTTGGTTATCTTTGGTATAACGCTACTCCTAGCCGAATTATGATGGGAGATGCGGGGTCACGTGCAATGGGGATATTTATCGGTATTGCTGCTTTAAAGACAGGAAGTCCTTTTTTATATCTGCCTGCAGCATTTGTATTGGCTATGGATGGGGGATTGGGATTGATAAAGGTAGCGTTGCTGCGTTTCTGCCGAATATCGATTTTAAAAAATATTCGTACTCCGCTGCACGATCATGTACGGAAAAATATGGGCTGGTCAAATACACAGACCGTATTTCGTTTTGGAATTATTCAGATTGTAATTGCGATTGCTACGATTTATTTATTAATTTTATGAAAAAGAAAATAGAAAGGAATAAAAAAGATGAAACTGGGAAGAAATGATGCCTGCTGGTGCAAAAGCGGAAAAAAGTATAAAAATTGTCATCTTGCAATGGACGAAAAAATACAACGATTTGCTGAGAGAGGAGATCTTGTGCCAACTCCTGAAATGATAAAAAATGAGGAACAGATTGCCGGAATTCGTGAGGCAAGCAAGTTAAATACCGAGGTTTTGGATATGATTACAGAGCATATACAGGAAGGGATTTCTACAGGGGAGTTGGATCGATTACTCTATGAATTTACGGTTTCTAGAGGCGGAATTCCGGGACCATTACATTTTGAAGGCTATCCAAAGAGTGTTTGTATTTCGATTAATGAAGTGGTTTGCCATGGGATTCCAGATGATAAGCAGATTTTACAGTCAGGTGATATTGTAAATGTAGATGTAACTACCATTTATCATGGATACTATGGAGATGCTTCCCGTATGTACTGTATTGGAGAGGTGTCGGAAGAGAAGAAGCGGCTGGTTCGTGTGACAAAAGAGTGCTTGGATTTAGGGCAGAAAGCAGCTCAGCCATGGGCGCATTTAGGTGATATTGGTTATGCAATTAATACTCATGCCGAAGCAAATGGATATAAAGTGGTAGTGGAAATCGGTGGTCATGGAGTAGGTTTAGCGATGCATGAAGATCCATGGGTAAGTCATATTGGGCAGCCGGGAACGGATATGCTGATTGTGCCGGGTATGATATTTACGATTGAGCCTATGGTAAATATGGGGGCTGCAGCAGTGGAAACCAGCAAGGAAGACGGCTGGACAGTTCGGACAGTGGACAGAAAACCTTCGGCGCAGTGGGAATATACGATTTTAATTACACCAAACGGAAATGAGATTTTAACAAAATGAGAGAATCAGTAAGAAAACGAATTTATTGGTGCTTTTTGGTTTTAAGTCTGATTTGGATGGGAGTGATTTTTTTCTTTTCCGCACAGCCTGCCGTGGAATCTGCAGAACTTAGTACAGGAACGGTAAATTGGATGATTTCTTCTTTTTCTGAAGTTTCTATTTTGCAGACTTTGACGGAAAAAGGAATCTTAGAATTCTTGGTAAGAAAATTGGCACATGCTGCCGAATATGGAGTGTTGGGAATTTTATTGGGGTGTACGATTTTTTTTCATAAACATTGGAATTTTAAATGGCAGCTTAAAACAGTGGCATTGTGCTGTTTTTATGCCTGTAGTGATGAGCTTCACCAATTATTTGTACCGGGACGTGCCGGGCAGATACGGGATATTGTAATTGATACGATAGGAGCATGTTGTGCGGTTTTGGTCTTAACATTACTTCTAAACAGGACACTCTCTGCATAGGATTAGGTAACAAAGGAAAGCAGGGTGGAGATGGAGTGCAGCAGCGGCTCCGTATCGGGTGATAAATGAAAGAAATTAGAAAAGGCGACTGGTTTGAAACAGACAGAAAGCAGGGCCTTTCCGAAGAGGAAGTAAAGAAAAGAAGGGCAGTCTGCGGAAAAAACGAATTGGAACAAGAGAAAAAGAAATCATTTGTTGTTTTATTATTGGAACAGTTAAATGATCCTTTGATAGCGGTACTCATAGTAGCAGCAGGAATTTCTGTCCTGCTGGGGGAATTCTATGATGCCGCTATTATTGCTTTTGTGATTGCACTAAATGCTGTGGTGGGAGTGATACAGGAAGGGAAAGCAATGCGTGCATTGGATGCCTTAAAAAAGCTGACCAGTCCGGCAGCGATTGTACGAAGAGAAGGAGAAGTAAAGGAAATTGATGCCTCTTTATTAGTTCCCGGAGATGTGGTACTGTTGGACGCAGGATGTCAGATACCAGCAGATATGAAAATTATAGAGGCGGTAAGTTTAAAAATAGAGGAATCAGCATTGACAGGTGAATCCATTCCGGTAGAAAAAAGGGTATATCAGGGAGTGCAGGAGCAGTCGAAGGATCTTTTTTCCGATAATATGGCATATATGACAACAAATGTACTGAATGGAAGAGGAGAAGGCATTGTTACTGCAACCGGAATGGAAACACAGATTGGAAAGATTGCACATTCTATAAAAAATACAGCATTAGAAGCAACACCTTTGCAGAAACGGCTGGCGGATATGGGAAAACTGCTTAGTATTTTGGCTGTAGTGCTGTGTGTATTATTGTTTGGAATTGCTGTGCTTCAGAAACGAAACTTGCCGGAGATGCTGATTACAGCAATTTCTTTGGCTGTAGCAGCCGTACCAGAAGGGCTTCCGGCAGTCGTTA
The DNA here is from genome assembly GCA_910585855.1 of uncultured Lachnospiraceae bacterium. Classification (GTDB taxonomy): domain Bacteria; phylum Bacillota; class Clostridia; order Lachnospirales; family Lachnospiraceae; genus MGBC114844. The sequence goes on from CAJUGZ010000244.1 coordinate 3,720, forward strand.
CGATTGTATTGGCATTGAGTGTATCTAGAATGGTAAAAATTCATGCGATAGTCAGAAGGCTTCCTTCTGTAGAAACATTAGGATCTGTCAGTGTTGTATGTAGTGATAAAACCGGAACTTTAACGGAAAATCATATGACGGCAGTGGCGTATTATGCAGATGGCAGAATTTGCAGATTAGATCGAACAGACATTCGAAGAGAGCAGGAAAAAAAGAAAGAGAAATGGTTTGGAAAGGAAAAGGAAAGAAGACCAGTCAAAAAAGAAAATAGTAAGAAGGAGAAGAAAGAACCTAATAGAGCAGGCATAAAAATAGAAACGGAGAATAGAAAAAAAGAAGTATGGCAAATCAGCAGAGAGAGAAAACAACTTTCACAAATGTCATTGTCATCATCTGTATCGCAGGCATCAGGAGAGTCGAAATGGGTGTTTGAAGAAAAAGGCATCGAACAGTATAGAAGGATGTTAGAGGGATTTCTTCTTTGTAATGATGCTGTAATAGGGGAAAACTGTGTAGGAGATCCTACAGAAATTGCACTGCTTGAAATGGTGTCTGAAAAAGTTCGAAATGAAATTCTCTCTTCTGCATCTCGTATCACAGAAATTCCGTTTTGTTCGGAACGAAAGAAAATGACAACACTGCACAGAAGAAAGTCAAGGCAGATTGTCTATAGTAAGGGATCGATAGAAGAAATTTTAAAACAGTGCAGTTATATAGAAGACAGAGGAAAAATTCTTCCGCTATCTGCAGAACGCAGGCAGCAGATTCTAAAAGCAGCAAAAGAAATGTCGGATCAGGCACTGCGTGTATTGGCAACCTGTTATCGGGAGGGAACGGACGCAGCAGATTTGACAGCGATAGGACAAAAAGATGAAAAAAAGGAACAGGAATGGATTCGCCGTTTGGAACGTGATATGATCTTTACCGGAATAGTGGGGTTAAAAGATCCGGTAAGAGAAGGAGTAAAAGAAGCTGTTTCCCTTTTTAAAGGTGCAGGAGTAAAAACGGTAATGATTACCGGAGATCATGTAGATACAGCACTTGCGATTGCAAGGGAGTTAGGGATTGCAGAAAAGAAAGGAGAATGTCTGACCGGAGCAGAGTTAGAATCGATGTCAGAAGAAGAGATGCGAAGGCGTTTGCCGGGGATTCGTCTGTTTGCCCGTGTTTCTCCTGTACATAAAGTAAAGATTGTAAAAGCCTTTAAAGCAGCCGGAAATATTGTTGCTATGACAGGAGATGGGGTAAATGATGCTCCTTCTTTAAAAGCGGCTGATATTGGAATTGCAATGGGAAAAAACGGAACGGATGTGGCGCGCAATGCAGCAGATTTTATTCTGACAGATGACAATTTTACTACAATAGAACGGGCAATTGAAGAAGGAAGAGGAATTTATGAGAATATACGAAAATCCATTCTTTTTTTGCTTTCTTCTAATTTTGGGGAAATCATTACCATGTTTTTTGCGATTTTATTTTGGCTGCCTTCGCCACTTCGTGCCAGTCATATTCTTTGGATTAATTTGATTACGGATTCTCTTCCAGCACTTGCATTGGGGATTGATGAAAACGATACTGCTTATTTGATGCACCATCCTCCAAGAAATCCGAAAGAAAGCCTGTTTGCAAAAGGGGGATTGTTTCTGACCCTTTTTTATGGAGTTGTAATTGCAGGAATTACACTATTGGCTTTCTTTACGATTCCTTATGGCTATCTGACAGCGAATCAGCTTCCGCTTACCCTGCAGAATATTTTGCAGATTTTAGCCGTTCCAGAGGTATTGAGCCGTTCGCAGACTTATGCATTTACTGTATTAGGGCTTTCACAGCTTTTTCACGCAATCGGAATGAGAAATATTCATGTGCCAGTTTTAAAATCTGGTCTGTTTAGAAATCAGTTGATGCTGCTGGCATTTTTTATCGGGCTTTCTCTTCAGATTGCAGTAACGGAAATTCCATATCTGACCATGTGTTTTGGCACGGCTCAGCTTTCTCTTTTAGAGTGGGGTGCATTGCTTTTGATTGCAGCAATTCCGCTGTTTCTTCATGACGGACTTTTGGCATTTTCAAAACGGGAAACATAAAACATTTTAGAAAATCTGTCTTAAGGCTAGGAGGATTAGGATGATTCCGCCAAGTGGTGCAAGATTCCATTTGCCAAGATGTGACATCCATTTACCGCAGCCAAAACCGGCGTAGAGGGCAAGCAGGCATCCGAAAAAGGAAAGTACGGCACAGCTAAGACGTGGATAGAAGGCAGTGCCAGCACCTACTCCTGCAGCGATACAGTCTAATGCCAGTGCCGTTCCTAAAGAGAATGATTCTTTGGCGGATAGGATACCGTTGTGATCGCTGTCTGCCTGTTGGATTTGATTGGATAAAAAAAGGCTTTTTTTAAGGCGCATCAGACCTAAACAGAGCAAAATAATACCGCCTAATAGGGAGGCAGCAGAACTAAAGGAGGCAGCAAGCTGTCCAAACAGCAGAGAAAAACTTAAAAATACAGCAGAGATACCGCTGATAATAACAGATGAAAGAAAAGGAATTTGAATTTTTCCGCTTCCGTAGGAAAAGCCGGTGAAAAATACGTCTATGGATAGTGCAGTTACTAAAAGGAAGGCATTTTCCAAACCGTAGGGAAGAAGGATAAATATATGATTCATAATAGAATACTCCAATAAGTAAATAATTTTAGTATATCATATGAATAAATCAGGGGGTGGGTGCATAGGGGAGGACGTCAGAGGACACCAGATGGAGGACGCCAGATTCGAAAACGGTGGGCAGCCTGCTGTTCCGGTTTCCAAAAAG
>CAJUGZ010000245.1 GCA_910585855.1 uncultured Lachnospiraceae bacterium
GCCGTAGACTTTCTTACCGTTTGGAGCGGAGCAGGCAAAGAACAGGAGCAAACCGCCTCTTGCGTCCTGTGAAAGCCAATCTTTTCTGGCAGCGTTTTATCTTCAAAAGCCGAATGAAAGATAAAAAACGTGAAATTGTTGAGTGGACTTTCTTTCGATCTTTGGCGTCTTTTTGGGAAACGTGAAATTTTATTTGTTTGAAAAAAGGAGGGTGTTGTTGATGTGTTCAGAAAGACAGAAGGAACAACAGAATTTAATGCAGTATTATCAGGTGATTTTAGAAAATATCGGGATTTATCGAAAACAGGAAGAGAAAATAAAAGTGGAGATTAAGGATTTGTATGATCGTTATCATTCAGGGGATGTAGAGCTTCATAATAATTTACTGGTTAGTATTTCGATGGAGGGGCAAATACAGATGGAGCTTCGGAAAAATGAAAATGCTAAGAAAAAGCCTTATTTTGGGAGGATTGACTATTTGGATAAAACGGACGGGGAAAAGTATTCGTTTTATTTGGGGAAGAATGGGGTGATGAAGGATCGGACAGAGGTGTTGATTGTGGATTGGAGAGCTCCTGTGGCTAGTATTTATTATGAGTGTCAGATTGGTGAGGGGAGTTATTTTGTGCCGGATCATGGGGAGTATAAGGTGGAATTGGAGTTAAAGAGGACTTATGAGGTGGAAGAGGATCGGTTGGTGGACTTTTATGATTCGGAGGTGGTGACGAATGATGAGCTTTTGACAAAATATTTGGCTAAAAATAAGGAGGCAGTTCTTGGAGAAATTATTGCTACGATTCAGAAAGAGCAAAATGAGATTATTCGGCAGACACCTTATAAAAATGTGATTGTACAGGGGGTGGCAGGCAGCGGAAAAACAACGGTGGCAATGCATCGGATTTCTTATATTCTTTATAATTATGGGAAAAAGTTTCGGGCAGAAGAGTTTTATATTATTGGGAGTAATCGGATGCTTTTGAATTATATTACCGGGGTGCTTCCAGATTTGGATGTATATCAGATTAATCAGATGGTTTTGGAAGAATTTTTTCGGGAGCTTTTGGAACGGGATTTTTTAAAGAAGGATGTGGTGCTTTATCAGGATCGGCAGGAGGCAGCAGGGGTTTTTTTGGGGTTTAAAGGGAGTTTAGATTATTTGGATCTTTTGGAAGAGCAGCTGCAGAGGCTGGAGAGGGATTTGATTTGTACGGATTCGATTTGGTGTGAGGGGACAGAGGTGTATAGTCAGGAGGCGATTTTGGAGTTTTTGAAGGATGGGAAAAAGTATTCGATTCAGAGTAAAATTCTTATGTTGAATATGCGGGCGGTCAATAAGATAAAGACTTATTATGAGATGCAGGGAGAGGAAAAGGATGTAATTCGAAGAGAGGGGAAGAAGTATCAGGAGCATTTTGGAAAAAGGAAATTGGAGATACATTTGCTTGAGGTTTATATGGAGTTTTTGCAGTGGCTTTTGGAGGAGCGAAAAGAGTATCGAAAAGAGATAGAAGAATTGATGCTGCGTTTGAAGAAACGGAGGTTTGATGTCTATGATCTTGCTGCTTTGGTGTATATTCGGTATAGGGTGAAGATGACAACAGAATATGATTTTGTAAAACATATTGTAGTAGATGAGGCACAGGATTTTGGGGCTATGGTGTTTGGAGTGATGAAACGAGTGCTTCCTGATACGACTTTTACGATTATGGGGGATGTTTCCCAAAATATTCATTATGACTGTGGGATGAATGACTGGGAGGAATTGACACAGCGGGTTTTTTCATCGGAGAGGGATTTGTTTTATGTGCTGGCAAAAAGTTATCGAAATACGGTGGAGATTTCGGAGTATGCCGAAAAGATTTTAAAGAAATGTTCGTTTGCTTCTTATCGGATAGAGCCGATTATCCGGCATGGGAGAAATGTGTTTGTCTGTCAGGAAGAGAGAGAAGATAAGAGTGAAAATGGGATGATTTTAAGAGCTTTTGAGGTGATTCGAAAGTGGCAGCAGGATGGATATGAAACGATTGCGGTTATCTGTCAAAATGATTTGGAAACGGAAGTTGTAGCAGAGGGATTGGGAGAAAAAATTTCAGTGCAGAAGATGACGGCAGAAGGAGCGGTGTTTTTTCAGGGGGTTATGGTGCTGCCGATTTATTTGGCAAAGGGGCTGGAATTTGATACGGTATTGCTTTGGAATCCTACTTGTACGCATTATCCTAGGACGGATGGAAATGGGAAGTTGCTGTATGTTGCTTGTACTCGGGCATTGCATGAATTGGGGATTTTGGTAAATGGAAGGTTGAGTGAATTGCTGGAGGAAGAATAGGAAGAAATATTTTAAATAGGACAGCGGCAGTGTCTAAAGTACTGCCGCTGTTTTAGGATATGTTTTGCATTATTCTTATGGATTTATTTTATATATCGTATTCTTTCATAAGATATATCAATAATGTCATAAATTCTAACCTCCAGTTTCGATTTTTTTTTGCTTTTTTTACGGCTTCTTTTAATTTTTGAACGAAGGAATCTTCAGATTCTTTGCCTGCTATATAATCTAAGAAGGCGTTTAATTCTTTGTTGACATCGTTTTTTGTACCATTTGCATTATTTATTTTTGTTTTTTGAAGTGGGGACGCCAGATTTGAAAACGGTGGACAACCTGCTGTTCCGGTTTCCAAAAAGCAAGAAGTTCTAAAACTTCTGCGTTTTTATTCATCCAACCAGACAGACCGGAGCGCAATTCGCCCTCACTACAGCCAAAAAGGAATGGGCGTATCAAAAGATTTTATCGACCATAAGATAATCTCTTTCTGATATCCGGGCTAAACACGCACTTTTTTTTCACACCCTGCATGGAAGCAGGATGTGAAAAAAATCTTAGGTTTTGGAGCAGAAGTTTAAGAACTTCTAGCTTTTTTCCAAAGTCACTGCAGGCTGTCCACCGTTTTCAAATCTGGCTGTTTCTTGATTCCGATACAAAAAAAGAATCTTGATCCAAATTTTTTTGACTTTCTAAAAATTTGTTTTGTAATAAAATATAGTTTCTGCTGTTATTCAATCAATAGTGAGAGGCGAAAGAAAATTATTTTCATAACAAAAGTTTGATGAAAGGATTTGTATGTTTTCGTGTTATTTTTGTAGGATTTATGGTAGAATGGGGTAGGATGTGGCTATTTTGGTTTCACATTATATTGTGACGTAAAATCTTTTTATTTAAAAAGAGCGATGTTAAAAAAATACATAAGGGGGTTGTTTTATGATTGACAACAGGAAAGAACAAGAGCGAGAGGAACTTCATCGTGCGATATGGAATATGGCAAATGATTTAAGAGGCAGTGTGGATGGCTGGGATTTTAAACAGTATGTATTAGGGATGTTGTTTTATCGATATATTTCAGAGAATTTTACTAATTATGTGAATCAGGGGGAGATAGAAGCGGGGAATATAGATTTTGATTATATAGAATTGGCAGATGAAGATGCGAAGCAGGCAAGAGAGGATTTAATTCAATCGAAAGGATATTTTATTCTGCCAAGTGAACTTTTTTGTAATGTGCGTAAGAAGGCATCGGAGAATGAAAATCTGAATGAAACATTGGAACTGGTCTTTCGTAATATTGAAACATCGGCACAGGGCAGGGATAGTGAGAAAAATTTTAAGGGGTTATTTGATGATATCGATGTAAATAGCAATAAATTGGGAGGGACAGTAGCAAAAAGAAATGAAAAATTAGTAAAGTTGTTAAATAGTGTCGGTGAGATGAAATTGGGAAGTTATCAGGATAATACGATTGATGCATTTGGGGATGCTTATGAATATTTGATGGGAATGTATGCTTCTAATGCAGGAAAGAGCGGGGGAGAATATTATACGCCGCAGGAGGTATCGGAACTTCTTACTAGGATTACAATAGAGGGGAAAAAGGAAGTGAATAAGGTGTATGATCCTGCCTGCGGAAGTGGATCATTGTTATTAAAATTTGCAAAAATTTTGGGAAAGGAACAGGTAAGGCAGGGATTTTTTGGTCAGGAGATTAATATTACGACTTATAATCTTTGCAGAATGAATATGTGGCTTCATGATATTGAATATACCGATTTTGATATTGCACATGGGGATACACTGACAGAACCATGCCATTGGGAGGAAGAGCCATTTGAAGCGATTGTTTCAAATCCGCCTTATTCGATTAAATGGGAAGGGGATGCCAATCCGATTTTGATAAATGATGAGCGTTTTTCTCCGGCGGGTGTGCTTGCTCCTAAATCAAAAGCAGATTTGGCATTTATTATGCATGTTTTGTCATGGCTTGCAACCAATGGAACAGCGGCAGTGGTATGTTTTCCGGGGGTGATGTATCGGGGCGGTGCGGAACAGAAAATTCGAAAATATTTAATTGATAATAATTTTGTGGAATGTGTGATTCAGCTACCGGACAATCTTTTCTTTGGAACAAGTATTGCGACTTGTATTATGGTATTGAAAAAAAGTAAAACAGAAAATAATGTGTTGTTTTTGGATGCTTCTAAGGAGTATGTAAAAGTAACAAATAATAATAAATTGGCAGAGCAAAATATTCAGAATATTTTAATGGCTTATAGGGAGAGAACAGATAAAGAATATTATGCAGCAGTTGTACCAAATAGCAGGATTGCGGAGAATGGTTATAATCTTTCGGTTTCTTCTTATGTAGAACAAGAGGATACAAGGGAGAAGATTGATATAAAAAAGCTGAATCAGGAAATTAAGGAGATTGTAGCGAGAGAAGAAGTGCTTCGGGCGGAGATTGATAAGATTATTGCGGAAATTGAGGGATGATATAATGGAAGTATATTGATCGTGATAGAAATTTGGGAATTGTAATTTGGGATATTGTACTGAATATAAGATGACTTTTTGGACAATGAGAATTATTATAGATGGTTACAGAGTAGATAGTAACTTTAATTTATTTGATAAAACAATTATTGAAATGCAGGAAGATATGTATTATTATACTTTATTAACATTATATGAAGCATATTATGTAGAAAAATAGGTGATGAAGAATGAGCAAATTAGAAGAATTAATAAAAGAATTATGTCCTAAAGGAGTTGAATTAAAAAAAATAAAAGATGTATATAGTCGTCTTAAAGGTACACCTATAACTGCAACAAAGATGAAAGAGATTGCAAATCGGAATGGAAAAATAAAAGTTTTTGCTGGTGGAAAAACAGTTATAAATGCTAATGAAGAGGATATACCAAATGCAAATATTATAAAAGTTCCAGCAGTATTAGTTCAATCTAGAGGTTTGATTGATGTTATATATTATGATAGACCTTTTACTTTTAAAAATGAGATGTGGGCATATACTGCAAAAAGTGTAACAGAGGTAAAATTTTTATATTATTTTTTAAAGAATAATATAGTAGATTTTCGAAAAGTTGCTTCTGGTATGGGTTCACTTCCTCAAATTTCTTTGTCCATTACAGAAGAATTTTTTATCCCTGTTCCTCCATTAAAAGTACAACGTGAAATTGTTCGTATTTTAGACAATTTTACAGAAATTATAACAGAACTTACAATAGAACTTACAATGCGTAAGAAACAGTATGAATATTATCGAGATAGTTTGCTTGTGTTTGATATTTCCATACCTAAAGTAAAACTACGAGATATTGCGACAGATATATATAGAGGTTCAGGAATTACAAGAGAACAAGTGACAAAGGATGGAATACCTTGTGTGCGATATGGTGAAATTTATACAACATATCATATTTGGTTTGAGGAATGTCAGTCTCACACAAAATTAGAGAATATTACAAATCCTAAATATTTTGAACATGGAGATATATTATTTGCAATTACCGGAGAGAGTGTAGAGGATATAGCAAAATCAACTGCATATATGGGATATGATAAGTGTTTAGCAGGGGGAGATATTGTTGTATTAAAACATAATCAAAATCCTAAGTATTTATCTTATGTGCTTTCAACTTATTATGTACAAAAACAAAAAAGTAGGGGGAAGATGAAAAGTAAGGTGGTTCATTCCAGTGTACCATCTATTGAAGAAATTGAAATTCCATTACCGACATTAGAAGTGCAAAATAGGTTAGTGAATGTATTGGATAATTTTGATGCTATTTGTATAGATCTTAATATTGGTTTGCCAGCAGAAATAGAAGCAAGGAAAAAACAATATGAATATTATAGAGATATATTATTGACATTTGTTGAAACTGGAAACATAATGTTATCGAATCGAATCGAATCGAATCGAATCGAATCGAATCGAATCGAATCGAATCGAAGTAATTAAACTTTTACAATATGTTTTTGGATATGTATATTTAAATCTTGAACAACTTGCTTTAAGTCATTGTACAGGGGCGACACCGTTAAAAAGCAATCGAAATTTTTATGAAAATGGAACTGTTCCTTGGTTGAGGACACAAGAAGTAATTTATACAGATATTACTACGGCTATTAAAAGTCAATGTTTTAATAGCCGTAGTCTTGAATATAT
>CAJUGZ010000246.1 GCA_910585855.1 uncultured Lachnospiraceae bacterium
ACGAGTTTCATTCGGCAGTTTTACCAGGACTCCTTCGTTAAGTTCGCGCCTATGGTGTTTAGCCCGTATGATAGGGAAGAGGATAGTTTTTGGCTGGTAATATCTTTCCTTACACCAGCTTTGTTTTAGCTGCAGTAAGGGCGAATTGCGCCCCGGTCTGTTCGGTTGGATGAAGGAAAAGGCAGAAGTCCTAGAACTTCTTGCTTTTTGGAAATCGGAACAGCAGGCTGCCCACCGTTTTCGAATCTGGCGTCCCCATCTAATTCAGTTCCGCCTTAAACTCCGTCCAAACCCGTTCATGCACCTCATTTGCTGCACTTCCAATTTCCATTATAAACTCCCCATCCGCAGCCTCCTCTGGCAAAGCAAGATTTTTCTGCATCTCCTCTGAAAGATAAGCCACTGCCTCTCGATTCGTACAGACATATCCAATATATTCAAAACACTGAGCCGAAATCTCCGGTCGAAGAATAAAATTCAAAAAAGCCTTTCCTGCCTCCTCATGAGGTGCTTGAGACGGCATAAACATAGCCATAATCCCAAATCCCAACCCTTCCTTTGGATAAACCACCTTTAAATCCGGTCTTGCCGCCAGTGCAAGTGTCACCTGAGAAGTATATAAAAATCCGGCTGCTGCCTCTCCGCTGATCAAATAGTCCTGCGTATTACTGTCACTAATCAGCCTTACATTCGGTGCTAATTCCTTTAGTTTTTTCCCCATCTCTTCCAAAACATCCAAATCCGTTTCATTAAAAGACTTTCCCATCGTCTTTAACACCATTCCATTTATTACACGATAATTTCCAATCAAAGCCAAATTGTCCTCCAACGCCGGATTCCAAAGATCGCCATAACCAGTAATCTCAATCCCCACTGCCGCAGGATCATAAACAATCAGCGGAATCCCTGCCCCATAAGGAATCGTATATTCATCCGCCGGATCATAAAACTGCCCTAAAAAAGCAGGATCTACATTTCCCAAATTAGAAATAGCCTCTTTATCTAACTTCTGCACCAATCCCTCTTGTATTGCCAATTCAATAATATAGTCATCCGCAATAATGACGTCATATTCTCCGCCTTTCGCCGTTTCTAACTTAGCCAGCATATCCTCATCAAAATCAAAATTTGCATAATTAATCTTTACCCCATACTCTTCTTCAAAAGCACGCAGCACCTCCTGCGGAAACATCCCGTCCCAAGTAAAAAGATTCAATTCCCCGCCAATCTTCTCTCCTTCCTGTTTCAAAGAAGTTTCCTGTCCATTCCCCTGCAAACTCTCATTTAAAGAAGAATTTTTCTCCCCATTTCCATTTCCACATCCAACCAAAAACACCGCCGTCAAAATCGATACAACCAGACCTGCTGTCACTTTTTTCCAAAATCTTTTCATTATTCTACACTCCTCCATTTTTAAATCAAACTTACACTACTTCCTACTTATTTTATTTGCTCTATCTATTATTTCTTATCCCTTCTTCGAATCAATTCACTTCCCAAAAGCACCAAAACTGTTCCGCCCAGCATAATTGTCGAAAGTGCATTTACCTCCGGGGAAACTCCATTTTTCATCTGTGTATAGATCTTAACCGGAAGTGTATTAGTAGCCGCCCCCGTTACAAAAATACTAATTACCACATCATCAAAAGACATTGCAAAAGAAAGCAGCATACCAGAAGCAACAGCCGGAGCAATCAAAGGCAATGTTACCGTAAAAAATACCATAACTTCTCCTGCTCCCAAATCTCTTGCCGCCTCTGTAAGAGAAGGATCTAACCCAATCAAACGGCTTCGAACCATTGTAAATACATAAGGAATACAAAAAGCAGTATGCGCCAGCACTAAAGTAGTCATTCCAAAAGGCAGCCCCAAAAACGAAAAAAACACCATAAATACCATACCAAGTATAATCTCTGGTATCATAATCGGAAGAGTAGAAAAATAAGCAATCAGTCCTTTGCTCCTCCAAGAGATTCGTGTCATTCCAACTGCTGCCATTGTTCCGATTACCGCAGCATTGATACAACTTATTCCAGCTAAAATAAAACTGTTAAAAACTGCCTCTCTCATACTCCGATCCAAAAAAAGTTCCCGATACCACCGAAGAGAAAAACCTTCCCAGACCGTAGAAATCTTAGAATCCTGAAATGAATAAACTACAATTACCAAAATAGGCAGATACACCACCGCTAAAATAATCCCCAGAAAAAAATTTGGAATCTTTGTCTTATTTTTCAAAATAATCCCTCCAATTCCTTTACCCCTGCTGCCTTGCGGTAAATTGCCAGCATAAGGGAAGTCAACAGCATCAGCACCACAGAAAGAGCTGCAGCAAACGGCCAATTTCTAGCTTTCATCAGTTGTTCCTGTATTAAATTTCCCACCAATACAATCTTATTTCCCCCCAGAATATCTGCTACAAAAAATAATCCCATAGAAGGGATAAATGTCAGTACTACTCCAGATAAAAATCCGGGCATAGTCAGTTTTAATGTAACGGTGATAAATGTATAAAAAGGTGATGCACCCAAATCCCTTGCTGCCTCTACAAGCGACCAATCCAGCTTTTCTGCACTAGAATAAACCGAAAGAATCATAAAAGGCAAAAGTGCATAAATCATGCCGACTACCACTGCCGGATAAGTATAAAGAAGCCGCAGCGGCTTCTCTGTTATATGAACTGCCATAAAAAACTGATCCAAAAGCCCATTGCTGCGGAAAATAATAATCCACCCATACATTCGTATCAATGCACTGGTCCAAAACGGAATCATCAAAAGCATCATCACTCTGCGTTTCCACTGCTTCGATAATTTCGCCATAAAATAACCAAACGGATACCCCAAAAGAGCAATAAAAAACGTACAAAGCAAAGCCAGTTTCAGGGATTCTGCAAATGTACGCAAATAAACCGGCTCAAAAATATTTCTATAATTTTCCCATGTTATTTCCTTTGTTACGCCCCAAACCTCTGCACGCTTTAAAAAACTAAGCAGAATCATATAAGCAAGAGGCAGTACAACAAATACAATCGTATAAAAATAAAAGGGAATCACCAAAAGCCATGCCAGACCTTTTCTTTTCTCTTTTTTCATCACCTATTCTCCGTTTCTTCTACCAATACGGCATGTTCCGGTTTCCAGCAGCAATAAATCTGCTCTCCCTGCTGATAAGGTGCATCAATTCCATATCGGCTTGCCACCAGTTCACTGCCGTCTAAAAGCCGAAGCACCATTCGAAGCATCCCTCCGGCAAACGTTTTTTCTGCTACCACAGCAAAAAGACTGTTTTCCCCTTTTTCCTTGGAAAATTCTATGACTTCACTGCGTATGGCAAGCACAAATCTGCTCCCTGCTTCTAAAATCCTTTTATCTGTATCAAAAAATCTTAAACAAACCGATTCGCCTGCTAATTCCGCAAAAAAAATCCCGTTTTCTGCTTTCGAGATCTTCCCTTTTAAAATATTCGCACTTCCTACAAATTGTGCTACATAACTTGTTTTCGGATGATGATAGATCTCATCCGGCGTTCCTATCTGTTCAAACTTCCCGTCCCGCATAACAGCAATCCGGCTAGACATATTGATTGCCTCTTCCTGATCGTGCGTAATATAAAGAAATGTAATACCAAGCTGTTTCTGCAGTTTTTTTAATTCCAACTGCATCTGCCGCCGAAGCTGCAGATCCAATGCCCCAAGGGGCTCATCTAAAAGAAGTACTTCAGGATTATTGACAATCGCTCTGGCTATCGCTACTCGCTGTTTCTGTCCGCCGGAAAGTTCCGAAGGCATCCGCTTTCCATAATCACTTAATTGAATCAGTTCTAGTGCCTCTGCTACCCTATCTTGTATCTCCTTCTTTTTTGTTCGCTTTATCTTTAATCCATATGCAATATTTTCTGTTACATTCATATGCGGAAACAAAGCATAATTTTGAAACACTGTATTGACACTGCGCTTTTCTGGCGGCAGCCGATTCACACATACCCCATTGATAAAAACCTCTCCTCTGTCCGGCATTTCTAACCCCGCAATAATCCGCAGCGTCGTCGTTTTTCCGCATCCTGAAGAACCCAAAAAAGTAATAAACTCCCCCTTTTTTACTTTTAAACTGATTCCTCTTAAAACAGGAGTTTTTCCAAAACTTTTCTCTATCCCTTTTAGTTCCAATACTACATCTTCCATTGCTGATCTCTCACCAATCTTTCTTTTTTCTCTACCGCAGACGAGTTCCTTCATATCGGCAAAATGTTTTTAAGCAGTTTTCCAAAGTCCGAATCCGATCCTCTAATTCCCCCTCTTCTATTACAATGTCCAAAGCAAAAGAAATATTATTCAGCATCCCATCATCTATATACTTTTTATTCCCCCGCAGATACTCCAGTTTCTTTTCGTAACTATCACAATCTAAAAACTCAATCAGTATCTTTGTCTTATCTAATGGAACATTTTCTTCCTTTTTTTCAAATTTTTCAAAGCCAACCGCTTTTTTTGTCTGTTCCTCTTTTTCCAAACGCTGCTTCTTCTGTATATCTGAATCCTTCTGCATATCTGGATACTTCTCTGGATCTGCTTCCCCTAAAAACTGATTTAATTCCTTTGCACAAATCCTGAAATCTCCGTATAATTCCTGATAAATCACTAATTCTTCCTGTGTTTCACTATAAACAGCAACTGCAACGATTTGACACAGTTCCCCTTTCAAATGCCGATAGCGTTCGCCCGGCTGAGGTCTTCTTTCTTCCATGGCTTCCCGTCCCTTCCAAAAGGGACGCTAGACAAATTGTCTAGCGATCCTCCATTCTATGATATTCCTGTCTTTCCTGTACTGCACGATAAGCAGGACGAATAATCTTTCCTGCATTAATCAATTCCTCTACCCGATGTGCCCCCCAGCCTGCCATACGTGCAATCGCAAAGATCGGTGTATAAAGCTGCAGCGGCAAATCCAGCATACTATACACAAATCCACTATAAAAGTCAATATTGGCACTTACTCCTTTATAGATCTTTCTCCGCTCTCCAATTACCTTTGGTGCTAGACGCTCCACTGCAGAATAAAGCTGAAATTCCTCTTCTTTCCCCTTTTCAATCGACAGACTCTCTACAAAGCGTTTAAAAATATTGGCTCTAGGATCGGAAATCGAATACACGGCATGCCCCATACCATAGATTAAACCTGCTTTATCAAACGCCTCTTTCGATAAAAGTGCATTTAAATAAGCGGTAATCTGCTCTTCATCCTTCCAATCGGTTACAACCTGCTTCATATCCTCAAACATACGGACTACCTTAATATTTGCACCGCCATGTTTCGGTCCTTTTAAAGATCCAAGAGAAGCAGCAATCGTAGAATACGTATCTGTTCCAGAAGAAGATACCACATGAGTGGTAAACGTTGAATTATTTCCTCCTCCATGCTCTGCATGAAGCACTAATGCCACATCTAAAATCTTAGCCTCCAATGCAGTATATTTCCCATCCGGCCGAAGCAGACGCAAAATATTTTCTGCAGTAGATAAACTTGGATCAGGCGTATGAATAATCAAACTATTTCCCTCTAAATAATGATTATACGCCTGATAACCATAAACTGACAATAACGGAAAAGAAGCAGTCAACTGAATACACTGCCGAATCACATTTGGAATTGAGATATCATCTGCTTTTTCATCATAAGAATACAATGTCAGCACACTTCTTGCAAGTGTATTCATCATATCGGCACTCGGTGCTTTTAAAATTACATCTCTTACAAAATTAGTCGGAAGCGTTCGGTACTCTCCTAAAAGTTCCTGAAACGATTCTAATTCCTTTTTACTTGGCAATTCTCCAAACATCAAAAGATATGCCACTTCCTCAAATCCAAACCGTTTCTCTTGAATAAATCCCTCTACGATCTGTTCAATATCATAACCACGGTAGTAAAGCTTTCCATCACACGGAATCATTTCATCATCTTCTAGTACATAAGACTGAATCTCAGAAATCTCCGTTAATCCGGCAAGTACACCCCGCCCGCTGATATCACGCAGCCCTCTCTTTACATCATACTTCCCGTACAAAGACGGATCAATCGAGCTATTTTTTTGACAGATCTCTGCCAATTCTAAAATCTTTGGTGTTACCTGTGAATATGGATTCATATCTACGCCTCCTTTTCTCCTATTTTTCTTGTTTCATCTGCAAAAACCGCTGTAATCAAAAACAAATTTCTGCACTTCTTTCTGATAATGCACTGCCTTTTTACAGTGCATGATTTTTATTTTATCACAAATATGCCACTGAAACAAATAAACTTTCTATGAACTTCAATAAGTCCTTTAAATAGCGAAAGAAAATCTTTAATTAGACTTTTAGAGATAAGATGATGCCGAAAAGGATTGGCTTTCACCGGATGCCAAAGTTGCTTTCACCGGACGCAAGAGGCGGTTTGCTCCTGTCTTTTGCCTGCTCCGCTCCAAACGGTAAGAAAGTCTAGGGCTTCTGATTTCGGTGCATCCAACCA
>CAJUGZ010000247.1 GCA_910585855.1 uncultured Lachnospiraceae bacterium
GGCTATTTTGTAGCCGGTGTAAATGTCATCCCATTGGGGGTGGCTGAACTGTAACAGTTTTAAAAGTTTAATTGCAGTTTACTTGAAATTTTGGCTTGCTATATAAGGAGTTTTATAGTAGAATAAAACTGTTATCGGTTTTATTTAATATATCAGATGTGTTTTTATTTCTAAGTTCTAGAGTCGAATATCGTTCTTTTTCTGTTTTAAGATTCACTATGACATATGAAAATTTTTTAGCGGTGATTACACAGCGGGTTCAGGAGGAAATGGGACAGGAGTATCAGGTGCTGCTGCATCATGTTTTAAAAAATAATGCAACCCCTATGGATGGAATTTCTATCTTAAAGATAGGAGAGAAAGCATCGCCTACCATTTATTTAAATGAGTTTTATAAGGAGTTATTGGATGAGGAAAATCTGAATGGGATTGTACATAAGATAAAGAGAATTTATGAAACTCATTGCAGCCAGATGGAGTTTCAGGTGGAAGAATTTAAAGATTACCAGAAAATGAAGGGAAAATTGGCAGTTCGGTTAGTAAATTATATGGAAAACCAAGAGATGTTAAAGGAACTTCCTTTTCGAAGATTTTTGGATCTGGCGATGATCTGTTATGTGCTGGTTGGAAATGTGGGAAATAATACAGCAAGTATTTTGGTTCGTCAGGAATATCGAAAGATTTGGAAAGTAAGCGAAGAGGAACTGTTTTCACAAGCAATAAAAAATATGCCTGAGATTTTACAGCCCGAATTAAAAAGCATTAATACTTTGATTCAGGAGGCACTGTCCGGGGAAGAGGCAGCATCTGAATATGAATATCAAAATGGAGAAATTCCTATGTATGTTTTAACAAATACCATGCATTTTTATGGGGCAGCGGCATTGATTTATCCGGGTGTGGTTTCAGAGTTTGCCGAATCATTGGGAGAGGATCTCTATATTTTGCCTAGCAGTATTCACGAAGTTATTTTGATTCCTCGGGTTTCGGATCTTGAGAAACATGTATTGGAACAGATGGTTCAGGAGGTAAATCAGGAGGAAGTAGAACAAGAAGAGCAGCTTTCGGATCATGTTTATTGTTATTGGAGGGAGAGTGGAGAGTTTACTTTATAGGGAGGTGGTAGTTGCTATGCCCTTACTTCAATTAGGCTTTTGGAGATAGGGTGGAGCAAGGGGGGTGGCTTGCGTTCTGTGAAAGCAATCCTCTTCACAGCATCCTATCTCCAAAAACTGAATTGCTGCAATTTAGCCATGCCATTCATAATTTGCCAGAATGTACATTATGAATAAATAATTTACAAATTGGCTGGCAAATTATTCATGTCGGCGTCCTATAGAATTGACTGTACAAATTGTCCTTAGTGAGCAAGTTCCCACGTACAATTTGTACAATCAATTCTGCATGGCTGAACTGTAACACCGAATTAAAGTTTTTTTTAATTTTGCTTGCAATATTGTAGAAAATGGTATATAATAACTGTGTTGTGTGCAGAATAAATATAATGGCGGCACAATATATATTACGTCACTGTGGCTCAATGGATAGAGCATCCGCCTCCGGAGCGGGGGACTGTGGGTTCGATTCCCGCCAGTGACGTTTTTTTTGTACGATTTGTTCAATGGTGAAGGAATTAGAGGGAAGGAAAAATGAGTGGAGATGATATGATCAAGTTATACTGGAAGACGGTTTCGATTTTATTGGCAGGAATTGTTTTAGTAGCTTTGGGATTGTATTTTGGAAAGGGAATTAAAAAAGAGAGTCAGGAGATAGAATCAGAACCCGCTGTAACGGAGAGTGTAGAGGTTAGGGAGAGTTTGACGGAGTTATCTTCGGAGTCGGTATCAGAATCTGTTCAGGAGGAAAATCCGCTTTTGCAGGATGCTTTGTTTGAGATTAATAAGTTGATGGAGTGGTTTTTTCAGGCAAAGTTTGATTGTGATATAGAAACTTTGCAGCAGATTGTAAGCCCGAATGATGGGTATAGTGCGGAGCGTTTGTATGAGGAACGCTATGGAAAGGATGAAAGCGGTCTGCTTGAAATTGAGAGTTATCAAGTAAAGTCTTGTTATAGTAAGAATGGTTTGACGGACGGAACTTATCTTGTGTGGGTTTTGGTGGATATAAAATATGTTCATGCGGCTGCGGCTGCACCGGCATTGTATCGGATGTATGTTTGCAGAGGAGAGAATGGGTATTTTATAGATAATGATATTTCGGAGGAAGAGGCGGTTTATCGGGATGAGATTTCGCAGGAAGCGGATGTACAGGAGCTGATAGCGGAGGTAAATCAGCGTTTTCAGGAAGCGGTCGATCAGGACGAGCAGTTAAAAGAGATTGTTCTTGCTATGGATGTATCGGAGTTTGAGGAACAGAGTTTGGAAGAAACGCAGAGTACAGAAGAAATACAAAGTTCGCAGGAAGAGTAGAAGTACCGCAGAGTAGAGGGAGAATTACCCCAAATCTTTTTTAGTGCAAAGGATTGGGGTATTTTTATATAATTTTTTCGATAGGATTTGAGGTGCAGGATGATGGCAGAGAAAGGACAAAAACAGCAGACAGAAAAGATGCGTCTGAATAGGTTTTTAAGTGAGGCAGGCGTTTGTTCTAGAAGAGAGGCAGATGTGCTGATTGAAAAGGGGCTTGTATCGGTAGACGGACAGCCTGCTGTTTTAGGGATGCAGATTTTTTCGGGACAGGAGGTTATGGTAAAAGGAAAAGTTGTGGCTTTGGAGGAAGAATTTATTTTATTGGCAGTAAATAAGCCGGTTGGAGTAGTATGTACTACAACTTCACGGTTTCAGGAAGAGAATATTGTAGATTTGGTTCATTATCCGAAGAGGGTTTATCCGATTGGGAGATTGGATAAAAGTTCGGAGGGATTGATTTTAATGACAAATAAAGGGGAGATTGTAAATCAGATTTTAAAGGGAAGCAATTATCATGAGAAGGAATATGTAGTTTCGGTACATAAGCCGGTTACAGAGGAATTTTTGGACAAGATGCGAAACGGTATTCCGATTCTTGATACGGTGACTAGACCTTGCGAGGTAAAACAGATAGGGGAGAAACGGTTTACGATTGTATTGACACAGGGATTGAATCGGCAGATTCGCAGAATGTGTGAATACTGTGGTTATCGGGTAGTAAAGCTGAAGCGGGTGAGGGTAATGAATATTCAGCTTGGAAATTTAAAGTCGGGAGAATACCGAGAGGTTTCGAAAAAAGAGTGGGACGTGTTAAAAAGGATGTTGGAAGAACCGACAGAGAAGCGGGTTGGTCAGCATGGAAAGAGAGGATAGAGAAAATGGAAGAAAGACAGGAAAAGGAGCAGAAGCAGGAGAGAAAGCGATATTTGGAATTGGTGAAATTGGTAAACAAATATAATAAACAGTATCATGAGGAAAATGCTTCTGATATTTCCGATTATGAATTTGATCAGTTAAATCAGGAGTTAAAACAGTATGAACAGGCGCATCCCGATCAGATTGCAAAAAATTCGCCTTCAAAAAAGGTAGGAGGAAAGGTAAAGCGGGAGGCTGGAGTAGAGGTAACGCATCATGTACCGATGCTTTCGATTCAGGATGTTTTTTCAAAGGAAGAAGTGACGGCTTGGATTGATGAGGTAAAGGAAATGCATCCTGATGCTGCTTTTTCTGTGGAGCATAAGATTGATGGGCTTTCTATGAGTCTGCGCTATCAAAATGGAGAATTGGTGTTGGCTGAAACAAGAGGAAACGGAATTGTAGGGGAGGATGTTACATTAAATAGCAGAGTGATTCCTGATGTAAAGGAGAAATTGGATATTCCTTATGAATATTTGGAAGTGCGTGGTGAAGTTTATATGACGCATAAGGACTTTGAGCAGGTCAATGAACGGCAGGAGATGCTGAATAAAAAGACATTTGCCAATCCAAGAAACTGTGCAGCAGGAACGCTTCGTCAGTTAGATCCAGAGATTACAAAGGAGAGGGGACTGCGCTTTTTTGTATTTAATGTGCAGGATGGACCACGGGCTTTGATGGATCAGCATACAGTAGGGTTGGATTATCTAAAGGAAAAGGGCGTGTCGGTTGTGCCTCATATCTTATGTCAGACGGCAGAGGAGGTATTAGAGGCGATTGATTCGATTGGAGAAAATCGAGGGCAGTATTTTTATGATATTGATGGGGCAGTGGTAAAGATTGAACAGACCGAGTACCGCAGTGATTTTCAGGCAGGCAGTAAGTACAGTGCAGGGCATATTGCTTATAAGTATCCGCCGGAGGAAAAAGAAACAGAGGTATTAGAGATTGAACTTTCGGTAGGGAGGACAGGAAAGATTACCCCTACGGCAATTTTAGAGCCGATTCGTCTGTGTGGTACAACGGTCAGCAGGGCGACACTTCATAATCAGGAGTTTATTACTTCTATGGGAATCGGATTACATGCAAAAGTCTGTGTGGTAAAATCGGGTGAAATTATTCCGAAAGTGACACGTGTAACAGAGAAAGCGCCGGAATTGTTTTGGATTCCAGATATTTGCCCGGTTTGTAAAGAACCTGTTGTAAAAGAGGAAGAAACGGCAGATATTCGCTGTGTTAATCCAGCATGTCCGGCACAGCTTCTTCGTACCATCAGCTATTTTGTAGGGAAAGATGCGATGGATATAAAAAATTTTGGAGAGAAATATGTACAAGGTTTGATTGACGAGGGATATGTCCATAACTTTGCCGATATATACCGTTTGAAGAATCATCGGGATGCATTGATTGAAAAAGGAATTATGGGAAAGGAAAAAAATACGGATAAGATTCTTGCTGCGATTGAAGAATCAAAGAAGAATGATCCGGTTAAGCTGCTGATTGGGCTAGGAATACAAAATGTGGGAAAAGCATCTGCAAAAGAGATTATGAGTCATTTTGACAGTATTTCGGATTTGGCAAAGGCTTCTGTAGAGGAATTGGTTGATATTCAGGATGTAGGAGAGATTACGGCACAGGGAATACGGGAGTTTTTTGAGCATCCTCATAATTTAGAACTTTTGGAGGCTTTAAAGTCGGAGGGAGTCAATACAGTGATGAAAAAGGCAGAGGGGGTTTCCGAAAAATTTTCTGGTAAGACTTTTTGTATTACCGGAACGCTTCCTACGATGAAACGCAGCGAAATGGAAGAGTTGATTGAGAAAAACGGAGGAAAATTAATCGGAGTCGGAAAGAAGCTAAATTATCTGGTTGCCGGAGAAAATGCAGGAAGTAAATTGGATAAGGCAAAAAGTTTAGGAGTAACTGTGCTTTCAGAAGGAGAAGTACTAGAGATGCTTTCAGAAGAAGAAAAGCAGGCAGAGCTGGCAGTAGAATAGTGTTGAAATGGGAGGATTTTATGGAGGGACAAGAAAAGATTGCGATTTTAATTGATGCGGAAAATATATCAATGAAATATATGAAATTGATTATGAATGAAGTTGGAAAATATGGGATTGCTACATATAAAAGAATATATGGGGATTTTTCAAATCCGGGAGTGATGGCTTGGCAGGATAAATTAAGAGAGTATGCAATGACACCGATTTTTCAGTTTAATTACACCAGAGGGAAAAATGCTTCAGATTCTGCATTGATTATTGATGCAATGGATATTTTGTATTCGGGAAAAGTAACGGGGTTTTGTCTGGTTACTTCAGATAGTGATTTTACAAAATTGGCAATTCGTCTGAGGGAGGCAGGGATGCTGGTAATTGGAATGGGGGAGCAGAAGACGCCGAATTCTTTGGTTGCAGCCTGTGAACCATTTAAATACTTAGATTTGCTTTATCAGGAGAGTTCGGAGGAAAATCGAAAGATGGAAGAAGAGGGGAAGGAGAATCGAAAGGAGAGCGGAAAAGGAAAGAAAACGGTTCGAAATACTGCGGATGGAATAGCAGACGGGGAAGAGGATACGGGGGAAAATAAGATTCCTACAAAAAGGGAAGTGGGAGAAGAGATTGTGTCAATTATTGAATCTCGTTCAGAGGAGGATGAATGGGTGAATATATCGGATATTGGAAATATTTTGCCAAAGCGGATTCCCGGGTTTGATCCTAGGAATTATAAGTATGAGAAGCTTGGGGGATTGATTAAGAGTTATGATTTTCTTGAAACAAAGGCGATTCCTAATTCGAAGGATAAATTGCTGAAGGTGGTTTATGTTCGTATAAAACAGGGGATGAGGGTTTAGGGATGTTGGGGGACGCTGGGGGACGCCAGATTCGAAAACGGTGGGCAGCCTGCTGTTCCGGTTTCTAAAAAGTCACTGCAGGCTGCCCACCGTTTTCGAATCTGGCTGTTTCTTGACCCCGAAACAAAAAAATCGTATTCAAACTTTGCTGAAAACTTGTTCCCTACAGAAGGATCAAAGTAAATTTCTTTCATTTATGGTGGTATCTGTAATGTCAATATGGGGGGGTAGTTGTTACAGTTCAGCCACCCCCCCTTACTGTAAAGAAAAAGTTCTGGATAAAAT
>CAJUGZ010000248.1 GCA_910585855.1 uncultured Lachnospiraceae bacterium
TATCCACTCCGATAAATTGAAGCAATTCCTTTATCGAACTCTCTTTTTGAAAAATTTCTTTAAATAAATTATCGGTATACTCTCGATTCATACTGTTGCTACTTGGTAAAGTAATTTTATCTGCCAAATGATGGTTTCTCCCCTTTCTTTTGTTCTTTTTTTCATCTTATCATTTTCATTCTTATTTGTCCAGAATTTTTTCATTCACCAAAACAAAAATCATTCTTTTTCTTTTATTTGCTTTTTTCTATAGTATAATAGTCGATTTTTTTATTATCATTTATACAAACTTTTCTACTTGATACGGAAATTTTAAATAAACAACCATCATAATGATTCCTATTTCTTTTTGGTGGGATATTAGGGATATTTTTATGCACAGAATGCATTCAGGGGATATGTAATATAAATATAATAACTTCTATTTCTCTGAAATTTCCCTAATTTCTGCCACTTTTCAGACTTATCCACACGTACAAAACTGGAATAAATTTCGTTCTTTTTTACATCAAAACTGGAATAATTTTAAAAAAAGGGTATAAAACTTGAATTTCATTTTTGGCTTTTACCTAAAACTTGAATGATTTTGCTTTCTTTCAAACAAAAAAAGAAAACCTTATTTTGGTTTTCTATCCATAATAGCTCATTTATTCCCTTTTCCTTTTTCTACATTCTATTTCATGTCCTATTTTCTTTATCATTTTTACTTTTTTACATAGGAACTAACCTGTCATATGGCAGGTTTTATTGATACCCTATTAATTTATTCAATATACTATGTACATATGCCGGATTCAGACACCGTTCCTCTCCCTTATACTTCTCTACACTTTTCTTTATTGCTTGTACCAATAATTCTGTCAAAGTTGTTTCCCTTTTCTCTTTTGGTACATAACACAATTTCTGGCTCTTTCGATTAATTGCTTTTGCAAACTCCATTATCTTTTCAGTTGAAGCATTCACTTTTTCTCGACGACAAATCTTTCGGATACGGAACTCATTATATTGTTCCTCCTCTGTCTGCTGATTTCGATCATAAACCTCCCTCTTACCTGTTATATAATATTTTCCATCCTTCAAACCAATATAAAAAAATTCCTTTAAGGATTTTAAATAACCTTTCATTGCTCGAAAAGACACACGAAAAAAAACTGTCCATTCTGTTGTCAGCTTTTCCTTAGTAATAATAAAAGATTTTTGTCTATCTCGAATATAGTCCTTTGTCAAAAGAATCTTCATCAATCGAAACGCAAGCAACTTTTCCTTTGCCTTTAAAGAAAAAAATTTAAAATTACTGAATATTTTATGATTCATATTGAAATATCCATCATGAAAATTTTCATTAGAAAAATCATTATCCAAAATTTTCACATCATAATCCAAATAACTTCCTTTTTCATAAGAAATAATTCTTTTATAATTTAAACTTCTTAATAAATCATAGAAAAGCTGATAAGATATTTTCAGCTTTTCACAGACTTCTTTATAATAAACACCAGAAACAAATCCTTTCTCATCCTGATACTTTGACAGCAGAATTAACAGGTTAATCTCTCCACTAGTAGCGTTCATTGTATTCAATTTTTCGATTACCTTATACTTTAATTTCTGCATTTTTGTTTTTACCCCTTAATTCTTTTTTTCTTTAAATTAACAACGGATTGATAGCTGATTCTGATGTCTTTTTCTTTTCTGGTTCTTTTAATTGAGTTCTTGTTTCCTCTGTACAAGAACTTTCTGTTTTATTTAATTCTCTCTCTCCATAAGATAAGAGGACTGCCTTTATAAAATCATTCTGTGATCGATATTTTTCACTCTGTGTTGCCTGTTCCAATATCTCATCCACTTTCCGATCACGTTCCCATCGAAGATTTAGCCGAAGCTGCCTCTTCTTAATCATATTTTGATTTTCCATATAATCGTGTCTTCTTTCCTTTTAAACAGACATAAAACAAAATTTATATCATAAATATTTTTTCATAATATCATGTTTTGACACCTTTTTTTCTACCGGTTTTGCTATCATTCCTTTTTCTGCCTGTTTTAAGAAATTAACATCTTGATGCATCTTACTACTCAAAGTTGCAGATAAATTTCTGGAAACGGTTTCTGCCTGTGACATTGTAATTTGATAAATTTCATCCAGACGTGTTTTTGGATAAGACAATCCACTTAATGCACAAATACTTCGTTCTTCGTTATAAGTTTGATAAATATCAAGTGGAATTCCAAGTTCCTTTTGAAGTTCTTCTGTTCGAACAACTCCATAAGCCGATAAAGAAATATACTTAATTACCTTATCCTGCTCCATTGGTGCATAAATATTATTTTTCCATGTACCAATAATCGCTGCTGTATCCTTCCTACTTGTTGAAGTAATATATGCCATTCCATGTGCATGAAGTGTTTCCAAAATCTCGGCTCGGTCAATATTCCCCCTTATACTTTTATCTTTTTCCGGAATTTGCAAAAAAGACAAAAAATCATTCACAAACCGCTGATTAATTTCTAAAATCTTCCCTTTACTGTTATCCAAAACAAAAATAGCTGCACTTCCTTCAATTTCTGTCAACTCTGTAAAACATTCATATGCATTCATATTCGCCCGAACACTTTCTGTTGCTGCCGGAAGAATAGTAATTGCTCCTACCGTTTGCTCTCTACTACCAAGAAGTAATTCCATTAACATTGGACCTGCCCCTGATCCAGTTCCACCACCTGCAGAAAAAATAACAAATAAAAACTCTACCCCAATTTTTTCAATAATTTGCTGCTCAATCGCTTCAAAATCTTGAATAATTAACTGTTTCGCCTTTGTTCTGTCACGATTACTTCCCTCTCCTCCTTTTATATGATAGGTAAACTTTACATCTTTTAAAGTATTTAAGTCTTCCTGTGAAGTATTCAAATATAATACAACAAAACCTTTTTGTTCTAAAATTTTTCCAATATTCCCCCCGGCTTGTCCAACGGCAATAAAACCGATTTTCTTCTTCATTTTTCTTACTCCTTCTCTTCCTTTTTTATCCTATCCCTTCCTCACTTTCAATAACAATTCTTGTCCAAAATTTACAATATAATAAGTATGAGATTTTCCATCTTTAATCCCTCTTTCAATATAACCCTCTTCCAGCAATTTTCTAATAGTTTTATAAAAAGTAATTTCTTGTTCCGCCACTCCCTCCTGCAGCTTTTCCTTAATATCTTTGATTGTTAAACCAGTATATAAATTATGAGCCATTTCTTCTTCCAAAACAGACAAAATCAAAACTCCCAATCTACTTATTCTTTCTTCCATCTTCTTCCTTCTCCCCAAATAAACTTAACTGCCCATCTACTTCTTTCATGTTCTTTAACGCTATTTTTAACGATTCAATTGATAACGGATTTACATTTTCACTTGTCTTTTCCAACGATTCTCCTTTTTTCTGTCTTTCTCTCTCAATTTGTGTTTGTCGAATCGTTTCAAATAACGCCTCCTCTCCTTTTTCTTCAAATTCACCTTCCTTCCGATTATATAAACTTAAAAGGATATGGAATGCCTGCTTTCTCAGTTTATTTAAAGTTTCATTTGAAATCCCAAGTGCAGAACGAACTACTTCCCACTTTGTATTTTCCACATAGAGCATCAACAGGACACTTCTATGTGGTTCTTTCATGTTGTATAAACATCGAAAAAATTGATTGATACATGCTTCCGACCAAGCAATACGATTTAATTCTGCACGAATCTCCTCAATTTGATGATTTCGGATTTTTTTATATTGATCAACAATATGAAAAATGGTATCGGATTCTTTATAGCTTTTTCCCCCAATATGCAACTCTTCGCTTGCTTTTGGAAGAGAAAGTTGTCGTAAGATACTGTCACGTTCTTTCTCTTCTTTTATGTACTTTAAAAGACTTACTCGTGTTGTTTGAATTCCGCACAATAACATCTTCCTATTTTTCAGAAGATAAACTGCACCCTCCTTATCCATTTTTCTTATACCTTCCTATGCTTTCTTTGAAATATGAAATGATTCCTGAAATACACATATCAAACTCCTTTTGTTATGATATATTCATTATGTATGACTCTTGGCTTCCGCAACTCCATAAAAATGCACTTGTGCAATCTGCTCTATTCTGTGAAGTATTTTTTCTACATCCTCTGCCGTTTTATCCCTGTAGCAGTTATCTGCTATTTTTATTCTGGTACTACCAATAAAAAAATCTTTGACAATATGTGGCGTTTCAACCATATTTTCGCTTCCTCCCCCTTAAATACTCATTTTTCATTATCCATCTTTCTCAGGTGCTATTACATATTATGATATAAATAGGATGTCCTAACACCTCCTTACTATTTAATTAAGCCGTCTGCTTTGGCGATTTATTAAATTGCTCTGATGTACACTGTAAAATTTGACTAACCCTCCCCGCTTCGTAACCAGCAGCATAAGCTAACATCTGTTGTGTATCTGAATCACTCATACCCCTTATCAAATTATTAAGAATAGTTCTATTATCTAATTCAATATTCTTCATATATTTACCTACCTTCTTTGATTTAGTTATTTTTAAAAATTGATATAATCAAACTATATCATTGATTTAATCTAATGTCAATAAGAACTTTATTTGACCTCATCCATTTTTTATGATATACTCCTAATATAAATACAGAAAGGAGTTGAACATATATATGACTCTTGGTGATCGACTACGTATCATTTTAGAAGAACGTAATCTAAAACAAATAGATTTCGCTAAATCCCTTGGCGTAAGTGCTAATTATATAAGTTTATTAATTAGCGGAAAACGAGGACCAATATCTGACACATTAGCGAAACTTATTGAGGAAACATATGGTTATTCTGCAGCATGGATTATGACTGGTGATGGTGAAAAAATCTCTAATCCTTCACTTTCAGCAGCAAAAGTTGAATTTATCAAAAAAATACAAAAAATGCCAGATGATGAAATAACCGCACTCTTGGCTTTTGCTAACTCGCTAACAAATATAAAAAAATCACTTTCTTCCCCCGAAAACTAATGCTTGTTAGCCCCTTTTCCCATTATTCAATCTGATTTCTCAGATAATTACTAATATTTTTATAGATAAACAGATTTTTTTGCTATATTCTATACCCATAGGAAAAGGAGCTTACAGTAAAATTCAAAAAATAAATTTCTAGAATTATTAACGAAATTCATCTAAAGCAAAAAGAATTAGCTACTTTGATAAAAATTACAAAAAATTATGTATTTTACATCTAACAAAATTGATGCCATAAACTGCTCCATTGTATGAACTATGCTCTCACCTCCTATCATCAACCAGTATTACTATAAATGTAACAGATGTTTTATTAAATCTTTGAAAAGTACTGACAAAAGAAATTGCCTTATAAGATGTTCATGCCTCTTTTATATTTACTCAATCTAATATTTAGAAACTTCTTTTCTTATTTCTACCAGTTTTTTCTTTCTTTTACATAATTGTTACAACTTACATTAAAAATTTTTGTTATCTCAACATCATTCCTAACTTAACTAATATTTATTTTACTTTGCAATAATAAGTATTTCCATCTGTTACAGAACAAAGAATATACAAAATACTAGAAAATATTTCCCTCAATCATATTTTCATTTTCTCAAAGTAGGTGGTTCAGTGAACCACCTACTTTAGTATAGTTGTTCATCGATTTTCTGTCAAGAATAATTTTTACAAACTTAATTCTTTACATATTTAGTTCACTAGTATATAATCACAAGTGAGGTGATAAATATGGCTACTGATAAGCCACGCTATACTGTATCTGTAGATAATGAATTATTCCAACAAATTGAAGATTTTCGTTTTGAACACCGCTTTCAGACACGTTCGGAAGCAACTGTAGCACTAATACGCTTAGGATTAACCCAAATAAAAAAAGAGAAAGAAACAGCAAAAAACAAACCATCTATGAAAAAAATGGAATAGGCAATATACTCATAGAAAAAATACTTACTTTTTCAAAATTTATGATCATTGATTTCAGACAAAATAATAACAATATAAGTTATACTGAAACCAAAACATCTAACGTCTGTTAGACTATATTTAATACAATATAAAACCTCAGAAAACTACTATCTGAGGTTTTGTTTATCAAAACACAAGAAAAAATTATTCTTGGAATCTATATAGATAATAGGAATAAATAAATCACTATTATTCAATTCTTCAAAAATTGTTTCAATAAAATCCCTTCCTAATTTTATACTCCCTCTGTCTGAAGTACAAAAAGTTTGAATTTCACTACTAACGTTTTCTAAAAGCCTTGTAAATTTTAATACAATTTCTTTATTTTTAGTTGCATGACTGATAAATACTTTCATTTTTATCCCTCCTAGTATAATAATGGTGTAGTCAAGAATGACTACTGGTTAATCGTTACAAAGTCCAATCTAATAAATCTATATAGATATAACGGAAGGAGGAGTTCC
>CAJUGZ010000249.1 GCA_910585855.1 uncultured Lachnospiraceae bacterium
TAGAAGTTCTTAGACTTCTGCTCGAAAACCTAAGATTTTTTTCACATCCTGCTTTCATGCAGGGTGTGAAAAAAAAGGGGCGTGTTTAGCCCGGATGATAGGGAAGAAGATGTTTTTCGGTTGATAAAATCCTTCCTTACACCTGTTTCGTTTCGGCTGAAAGGAGGGCGAATTGCGCCCCGGTCTGTCTGGTTGGAGAAAGGAAAAGGCAGAAGTCTTAGAACTTCTTGCTTTTTGGAAACCGGAACAGCAGGCTGCCCACCGTTTTCGAATCTGGCGTCCTCTATTCAAAAGCCTAATTGAAGGTTGTGAAATTAACGGTTGCTATCTCCTAAGTTTTAGGTTATAATTTGTCCATGTAGCTATAATAGGGAAAATATAGCAATTATTATAAAACAGTCGAAAGTATTATCTAAGAGTGATTAGGAGGAAGGCAGATGAAAACAGATATTCAAATTGCACAGGAAGCAGAGATGATGCATATTCGTGAAGTGGCAGCGAAGCTAGATATTGCGGAAGAAGATTTGGAGTTTTATGGGAAATATAAAGCAAAGTGTTCGGAGGAACTGTGGGATAAAATTCGGGATAGGAAGGATGGAAAGCTGATTTTGGTAACGGCTGTAAATCCTACTCCTGCAGGGGAAGGAAAGACGACGACTAGTATTGGTCTTACACAAGCATTTTGTAAGTTGGGAAAGCGTGCGGTTGTAGCTTTGCGAGAGCCTTCTTTAGGACCTTGTTTTGGAATTAAGGGGGGTGCTGCCGGAGGCGGTTATGCTCAGGTTGTACCTATGGAAGATTTAAATCTGCATTTTACGGGGGATTTTCATGCGATTACTTCGGCAAATAATCTTTTGGCAGCTTTATTGGACAATCATATTCAGCAGGGAAATCAGCTTGGAATTGATACTAATCAGATTGTTTGGAAGCGTTGTATGGATATGAATGATCGGGTGCTTCGAAATATTGTGGTTGGAATGGGGAAAAAAGCTGATGGTGTAGTAAGAGAGGATCATTTTGTTATTACTGTGGCATCGGAGATTATGGCAATTCTTTGTTTGGCAGAGGATATGGAAGATTTAAAGGAGAGATTGGGGAAAATTGTTGTGGCTTATAATTATGCAGGGACGCCTGTTACAGCGGCGGATTTAAAAGCGGTTGGGGCAATGGCGACTTTGTTAAAGGATGCGATAAAGCCGAATTTAATTCAGACATTAGAGCATACTCCGGCATTGGTGCATGGCGGGCCTTTTGCTAATATTGCTCATGGATGCAACAGTGTTCGTGCAACTCGGATGGCATTGAAGCTGGCGGATTATGTGATTACAGAGGCAGGGTTTGGAGCGGATCTTGGGGCGGAGAAGTTTTTTGATATTAAGTGTCGTAAAACAGGGCTTAAGCCGGATGCTGTGGTGCTGGTTGCTACGGTTCGGGCTTTGAAGTATAATGGCGGTGTGCAAAAAGCGGATCTGAATCAGGAAAATTTGGAGGCTTTGGGGGATGGAATAAAGAATTTAGAGGGACATATTGATAATTTACAGAAGTTTGGAGTTCCAGTTGTGGTGACACTAAATCATTTTGTATCGGATACGGAAGCGGAACTTTCGGCTGTTCGGGAATTTTGCAAAACAAAGGGATGCGAGTTTGCTCTTTGTGATGTATGGGAAAAAGGCGGTGACGGCGGTATTGAACTGGCAGAGAAAGTGCTTCAGACATTGGAAACAAAAGAAAGCCGGTTTCAGGTGCTTTATAAGGATGAACTTTCGATAAAAGAGAAGATAGAAACTGTTGCAAAAGAAATCTATGGGGCTGGAAATGTAATTTATGATGCTTCTGCATTAAAGGCTATCGAACGAATCGAGCGTCAGGGAATGGGAAATCTGCCGGTTTGTATGGCAAAGAATCAGTATTCTTTTTCAGATGATCCAAATCTGCTTGGGCGTCCGGTTGGTTTTGATCTGCATGTAAGGGAAGTGTATGTATCGGCTGGAGCAGGGTTTGTTGTGGTAATTACCGGAACGATTATGACAATGCCGGGACTTCCAAAAGAGCCTGCTGCTTATCGGATTGATGTAGATACGGATGGGAAAATTACAGGGTTGTTTTAGGCTGGAGGAATGAAAAGTGAAAAAAGTGTTGGATTCGATTACAGAAGTGCTTTCTCAGGCATTTGTGCAGTGTGGTTATGAGGAAAAATACGGAAAGGTTGGTCTGTCGAATAGGCCGGATCTCTGTGAGTATCAGTGTAACGGAGCAATGGCAGCGGCAAAGGCATATAAAAAAGCACCGGTTCAAATTGCGGATGAAGTGGCGGCAGTATTGAAAAATCATCCTCTTTTTGAAGAAATTGTCAGTGTAAAACCCGGGTTTATCAATATAAAAATTTGCGGAGAGTTTTTAAAAAATCAGCTTCAAAAGATGGCAGCAGATGGAAAATTTGGCTGTCAGATAGAACAGAAGCCAAAGAAGATTATTGTGGATTATGGCGGAGCAAATGTGGCAAAACCTCTGCATGTAGGGCATCTTCGGTCGGCTGTGATTGGAGAAAGCATTAAGCGGATAAAGCGGTTTTTTGGAAATCAGGTGATTGGGGATGTGCATTTAGGAGATTGGGGACTGCAGATGGGACTGATTATTGAGGAATTGCATGACAGGCAGCCAGATTTGGTCTATTTTGATCCGAATTATCAGGGAGAATATCCGAAAGAGCCGCCTCTTACTATTTCTGAAATGGAAGAGATTTATCCGGCAGCCAGTATACGGTCAAAAGAGGATGCTGCTTTTGCAGAGAGGGCGCATAAAGCAACATTTCGGCTTCAGAACGGCGATCCTGCCTATATGGCACTTTGGAAGCATATTATGAGTGTATCAAAGGCAGATTTAAAGAAAAATTATGATCGTCTGCATGTAAACTTTGATCTGTGGAAGGGAGAGAGTGATGCACAGCCTTATATTCCAGATATGATAGAGGATATGATAGCCCGCAATGTAGCTTATGAAAGTCAGGGAGCGATTGTGGTGGATGTGGCGTTGGATACCGATGCCAAGGAGATGCCGCCTTGTTTGATTCGAAAGTCGGATGGAGCGTCTTTGTATGCAACATCCGATTTGGCTACTTTAGTAGAGCGGGAAAAACTCTATCAGCCGGAAGAATATATCTATGTAACGGATAAAAGGCAGGAACTTTATTTTACACAGGTGTTTCGTACAGCGAAAAAAGCTGGAATTGTAAAAGAAAGTACAAGTATGAATTTTATCGGTTTTGGTACGGTCAATGGAAAGGATGGCAAGCCATATAAGACACGGGAAGGCGGTGTCATGCGTTTAGAAAACTTGATTTCGGAGATTGATGAAGCTGTTTATTTAAAAATGGAGGAAAATGCTAGAAAAAAAGAAGTTTCTTTAGAGAGAGAGGAAGCGGAGCAAATCGTTCCTGCAGTGGGACTTTCTGCATTAAAATATGGGGATTTATCGAATCAGCCTTCTAAGGATTATATCTTTGATGTAGATAAATTTACTTCTTTTGAAGGAAATACCGGACCTTATATTTTATATACGATTGTTCGGATTAAGTCTATTTTAAATAAGTATACTAAGCAGGGTAAAAATCCAGAGGAGGCAACAGTATTTTATAAACCAAACAGTGAGAGTGAAAAAGCATTGATGCTGACATTGGTACGTTTTTCGGATGCAGCAGAAGCGGCTTATCGTGAAATAGCACCGAATAAAATCTGTCAGTATATCTATGATTTGTCCAATGATTTTAATCATTTTTATCATGAAACCAAGATTATTGACGAGAAAGAAAAGGAAAAGCAGGAAGGCTGGATTGCACTGTTAAAATTGGTAAAACAGGTATTAGAGTGCGGGATTGATTTATTAGGATTTTCTGCACCGGATAAGATGTAAAAAGTGAGGAAAAGAATGAAGATAGAGTTTGAAACGGTTACACCGGAATCACAGGGAATTGCGTCTGGGCAGATTATTCGTTTTTTGGAGAGATTAGAAAAAAATGAGATACCGATGCATAGTATGATTTTAATGCGGCATGGGAAGATTGTGGCAGAAACCTATTATCGTCCTTACAGCCGAAATGAACTGCATCGTATGTTTTCTGTAACAAAAAGTATGGTTTCTTTGGCGGTGGGACTTTTATGTGAGGAAGGCAAATTAACGCTGGAGGATCGGATTGTATCGCATTTTCCAGAAAAGATACCAAAAGAAGGAGTACATCCTTATATTGCACAGATTACAATTCGGGATATGCTTCGGATGGCAACGGCACATGGGAAGACCACGTATAAACAGATAGATACAAAAGATTGGGTCAGTACGTTTTTCTTGGTAGCACCTTCTCATATGCCGGGAACAGTATTTTCTTATGATACATCCGCTACGCATACATTGGCGGCATTGGTTGAGAAATTAAGCGGAAAGGAACTGCTTGCCTATCTTCGGGAAAAGTTTTTAGATGAAATCGGATTTTCGCCGGAGGCGTATTGTATAAAAGATCCGATGGGAATTAGTATGGGCGGTTCTGGAATGATGGCATCTTCTTATGATATGCTTCGGGTTATGTATCTGATTAGTCAAAACGGAAGATGGCAGGGAAAACAGCTTTTGCCGGAATGGTATCTGAAAGAGGCTACAACAAAGCAGATAGATACATTTGCAAAAGGTCCTACTCTAGAAGAAATGCAGGGTTATGGATATCAGTTTTGGTGTACCAGAAACGGCGGATATGTCTGTTATGGGATGGGTGGACAGCTTATGCTGGTACTTCCAAAGGAAGAACTGATTTTTATTACTACGGCAGATACGCAGTCAAGGCAGGGCGGTGTGCAGTTAATCTATGATGCTTTTTGGCAGGAGATTTATCAGACAATTTCGAATAAGCCAAAAGAGGAGAATTTAGAGGAGTGCAATAAACTTCGCAGGGAATGGAGTACACGAGAGTTAATTGCTTTGTCAGGAAAGAAGGAGAGTATCTGGAAAGAGAAAATTCATGGCGTAGTCTATCAGATGGACAGCAATTTGCGTGGTATGGATGAGATTTCTGTTCAGCTTTTTGAAGAAGAAGGAAGATTGGATTATTATGGCAAAAATGGGGATGGACAGATTGCTTTTGGATTGGGGAAAAACAAGGTTGGAGTATTAAAGCCTTATGGATATCGGATTGCTGCAAGCGGAATTTGGAGGAGTGAAGATACGTTTTTAATTCGGGTTCATATATTGGATTGCTGTATTGGAACGATTTTTATTCAGATGGTATTTTATGAGGGTGGAGTAACTACTTTTATGAAGAAGTATGAAGAAAATGAGTTTGGGGAATTTGATGGATTTTTAAGTGGAAGAGGGGGACACTGAAATTGAAAGAAAGGTTTATTCCGGGTTCGCTTGTGTTTAGCATTTCCTCGTAGCGGACACATAAGGTGCTAAAAGACAGCAAGACAGCATCTAAGTGCCGACGGGAAATGATGACCCTGTATAGACCTTTCTTTCGAATTTAGTTGTGATTGCTGGACGGAAGTATGGTTTGTGGTTATAAATTGTAGTTTGTTAAAAAGAGTTTATTTGGTGTTTTCGATTTTTTTTAGAAAGTCAATGGGAGTAAGGACAGGGGTTTTTGATGTGGAAAAGTCCCCTATATTTCTTGTAATAATATAGTCGGCGTTGATTTGTTTGGCACATTCATCTTGCAGACAGTTTTCAAAGTCGGGGAAATCGATTCTTAGTAGTGCTTCTTTTATTGTTTCTTGTTCGGTGTCTGCAATTTGTAAGAAGTTTAAGATGCCAAGGAGAAGGCGTCGGCAGTCTTTACTGGAATAGTAGTTTTTTAGGATATAAAAAAGGTTGGAAATAGAGTGCAGGGCAAGATAACCTTTTATTTTTCCTGATGCACAGTAGGTTAGTACGGTACTGGAGGATTGATAAAAGGGAACTCGTTTTTGCAGGACATCTAGGATTAAGTTGATATCAATAAAAACTGCCATATTTTTCTTCTCTTGCCTCCTCTAGTTCTTTTTTATATTGAAAGTTTGGAGGAAGTGTTCCTGCAAAAGAAAGTAAGGTTTGTAAACCTTCCATACTTCTGGAAATATTGGTTTTTTCAGGTTCTATATTTTTTAGATAGGAGATTGCCTGCGGGATAAGATTTTCCGGCATATTTTCAATAATGGAGGCGGCTTCTTGCTTTAATTTAGACATATTAGATTTCCTTTCGTTGTGGTTGTAATACTTGATAACAGTAGAAAAAATATTTTATTATTATTATTTTCACTTTTTATATAATTTATTCTATTTTTAAAAGTCTAATTGTAGATTATTTTTTTTAATTAGGCTTTTGGAGATAGGATGCAGAAGGGGGTATTTACCTGTCGGACGCCAGATTCGAAAACGGTGGGCAGTCTGCTGTTCCGGTTTCCAAAAAGCAAGAAGTTCTAAAACTTCTGCCTTTTCTTTG
>CAJUGZ010000250.1 GCA_910585855.1 uncultured Lachnospiraceae bacterium
CTTCCATGCAGGGTATGCAAAAAAAGGGGCGTGTTTAGCCCGGATAATAGGGAAAAGAATGTTTTACGGCTAGTAAAATCCTTCCTTACACCCATTACGTTTCGCTTGTAATGAGGGCGAATTGCGCCCCGGTTCGTCCGGTTGGATGAACCGAAATCAGAAGCCCTAGACTTTCTTACCGTTTGGAGCGGAGCAAGCAAAGGACAGGAGCAAACCGCCTCTTGCGTCCGGTGACCAGCAACATTGCACAAGTAAACCCAGAATTAGCCCTTCCTTTTGAGTTCAGCATCCCAAATCAACTGCTTTCCCTAACTCTGTATCATTTTCATCTGATAAAATCGTCCCTTCGCCTCCATCAGCTCAGAATAACTTCCATACTCTACACAGCGTCCATCTGCAATCACAGCAATCTTATCCGCATCCCGTATAGTAGAAAGCCGATGTGCCACAATAAAAGTTGTTCTTCCTTTGGTCAAATTTCCCAATGCTTCCTGTAAAAGTTTCTCTGATATACTATCCAATGCAGAAGTCGCTTCATCTAATACAATCACACGGGGATCTCGAATTAAAGCCCGGGCAATCGAAATTCTCTGCCGTTGCCCACCGGAAAGTTTTCCCCCATGCTCTCCTACCATAGTATCCACACCATTTGGCAGCGACTCAATCAAATCGGTTAAATTCGCTGCACGAATCACCTCTTCTAATACCGAATCCTCTACACCCTCCATACCATATAAAATATTTTCCCGAATCGTCCCAGAAAATAAAATTGAAGTCTGAGGTACTACTGCCAAATGCTTCCGATAACTTCTCAGATCAATTTCTTTCATGTCCTGTCCGTCTATCCGCACACATCCGGCAGTCGCACCACAAAACCCAATAACCAAATTTAAAATGGTTGTTTTTCCTGCTCCTGATTCTCCGACAAAAGCAATCGTTTCCCCCTGTTTTACATGAAAATCAAAATGATCTAACACCCACTTTTCGCTTCCCTTATACCGAAAAGAAACCTCCTGAAAATCAAATTCACCGCAGACTTCACTTAACTGCTTTTTCCCCTCATTCTTTTCAATATCCTCTGCCAAAAGTACTTCTCCAATCGAATTGACCGATTCAATTCCTTTTGCCAGTGTAGGAACTAAAGCTAACAGTGCAGAAACTTGCCCTACAATCGTACTAAAATAGTTCTGATATAATGTAATATCCCCCACTAAAATTTCTCCCTTTAATGCCAAAAATCCGGTAAATAACAGACAAATTACCTGAAAAATTTGAAATGCCACCCAGCCGACAGCACCAAATAAAGCCTGTACAATATCTAAACGATATCCTTTCTCTGCTACCATCATAAGCTGGCGGCTCATTTTTCCAATCTCTTCTTCCTCTAAAGCATGTGCCCTAGTAACGGGAATCAGCTCCACCATCTCCATTACCCTTGCCGATGTTTCCTCAATCTCATGCCGAAATTCCTGATTTCTCTTCCGCATAACCGTCCGAAAAAATACCATTGTCAAAGCCGCTACCGGCGCAGTCAAAAGAAAAAACAAAAAGATAATACGACTTTTTGCCACTGTTACTACCAAAGCCACACCAGTATTCATTATAATACTTAAAATATTTAAAAACATCTGTGTAGAAAGCGTTTCTACTGCCTCTACATCCCGTATAATCTTTGACTGCAGACGCCCCGACTGCATCTCTGTATGATAGGCAATCGAAAGCTGCTGTAACTTTGCAATCAAAGCCTTTCGAAGCCCCGTTTCCACATATCGGGTTGCCAGCGATTTATACTTCGTATAAAGATAAGCCAACGGGATATTGCAAAGCGTAAGCAAGATAAGAAACACAGTCTGCCCTATCATATGCTTTATAGTATCCGGCGTATAACCAATAATATCATTGATAATATTTGCCGTAATAATCGGCAGAACCCATACCGGCGAATGTTTCACAAATCCAAACAAAGCCGCTAAAAGAAACTTATGATAGTTCCCCTTATAAAGCCCTAATAAAATCCGAACCGGACGTCCTCGATACTTCCGATAACAGCGGATAAACCACTGTTCTGTTTGTACATTTTTTGGTGCATGTAAATCCATCTTTGTTCCCTCACTTTATCTTATTTTTTCTCTTCCTTATTCTGCCAAAGAAACATTCACATGCCATTACAGCAAAGTAAACTTTGAAACCTGCAAACTTTGAAAAAGTGATATACATTTTTTTTAAAATGCGTTATATTAAATGCAGAAAGAAGAATGAAAGGAGTTTCTCCTATGGACTGTCGATTTGACATCACATATCATGATTTTAACCCTACTGTCCTATTTGTAAGCAAAAGTACCATGAACCGGGATTCCCGCTATCATGACCATGATTTTACAGAAATCACTTATATCTTATCTGGAAAAGGACAATACTTTGTAGAAGGCATAACTTATAATGTAAAAGCAGGCGATCTGATTATCTGCAATACAGGCGTTCACCACCACAATATCGTAACCGATGAAAAAGAGCCAACCATTGAGTTCTTTGTCGGCTTTACCGACTATCACCTAAAAGATCTGCCGCCAAACACCATGCCTCTAACCGATCACTCCTATCTGCTCCATACCGATACACAGCTTCAGCAAAGCCTGTCAAAACTATGCTATGCTATGTTAGCAGAAAACGAAACCAATCAAGTAGGAAAATACTTTATGCTAAAAGCCTATCTCATTCAATTTTTACTGCTTATTATCCGCCAAAATGCAGAACCGCAGCCCAAACAAGAAGGCTACCATTTTGATACCCATTATAAAAGCTATGTTGTCAATCAAATCGTTACTTATTTAGATACACACTACAGCGAGAAAATCTCCTTAGACCGAATCGCTCAAAACATGTACTTAAGTCCGGTCTACATTTCAAAAATATTTAAAGAAGAAACCGGAGAATCTCCTATTAATTATCTAATTAAAATCCGATTAGAAAAAGCAAAAGACATGCTTTCCTCTCCTACTCCTAACAGCATAAAAAAAATAGCAAATGATGTAGGATATGAAGATGCATACCACTTCAGCAAACTATTTAAAAAATACTATGGCATCTCCCCTCTCTACTACCGAAAACGCCTCCTCCCATAAAAAGTAAAAGGAGGACGCCAAAATCAAAAGGAAAATCTGCTCCGAGCCCGCTTGCGCTTAGCATTTCTTATTTTCATAGCGGACACATAAGGCACTAAAATACAGCAAAACCATACCTAAGTGCCGACGGGAAATGATGACCCTGCGCAGACATTCCTTTTAATTTTAGCTGTGTATCTCTACCGGAAAATAAAGATACAAACCCAACAGAAAATTTTTCCTCTATACGAAAAATTCTAGGGAAAATTTCAAAAACTGTAAATTAATTAGTATAGCTATTTATTGTAATTTTCTCCGTCTGGAGTACACAGCCGAAAGCCGAATGGTGTTCCATGCAGGGTCATCATTTCCCGTCGGCACTTAGGTGCTGTACTTTAGCACCTTATGTGTCCGCTACGAGGAAATGCTAAGCGCAAGCGAGCCCGGAATGGAATTCCATTCGGCTTTCGGCGTCCTCCCCCCTAGCGAATCCTTGCTCCGTTTTCATCCACACGATGTCCATCTGGAGTTGTTGTATTCATAAAACAATCCCCGTTTTTCTCATCCAAATAATACCACTTTCCTCTTACTAACTGCCAGCCCACTTTCATATCTCCATTGATCGGATCTAAATAATACCACTTTCCGTTCACTTTCTGCCAATCGGTTTTCATATCTCCGTTTTTTGGATCTAAATAATACCATTTTCCATTTACTAACTGCCAAGCCGACTCCATATCTCCATCTTTTAAATCTAAATAGTACCATTTTCCTCTTACTTTTTGCCAGCCCGTTTTCATATCTCCATTTTTCGGATCTAAATAATACCATTTTCCGTTTACCAACTGCCAGTCTACTTTCATATCTCCGTTTACTGTATCCAAATAATACCACTTTCCATTCACCAACTGCCAGCCTGTTGTCATTTTACTGTCGCCTGCTAAATAGTACCACTTTCCGCCTGTCTGCAGCCAGCCTGTTTTTAATATACTGTCTGCTCCGGCATAATACCAGATATTTTGATCCTTTACCCATTCATTAACTGCAACTGCCCCATTACTTTTTATAAATTGTTTTCCTGCTACACTGTTTTGAATCCCCGATGCATACTGCACGACCGATCCCGGTCCGCTGCTGGAACTTGAACCACTCCCGCTTGGACGACTGCCTCCTCCACTCGGACGATTTGTACTGCTGCTGGCTTTTTCATAGACTGCTTCTACCGTAACAAGTCCCTCTGTCATAACAAATCTGGTACTCTCTTTTTCACTGTTTGCCAAAACCGCTGAACCGCTTACTACTTTCCAATGGTCAAACTTCATTCCAGAAGCTGGTCTTTCCGCCTGAATCGATACTACCGCACCTGCGGCATAATTTCCGCTTCCTGTTCCATTTTTTATAGTCACTACGTAAGTTGGTGCTGAAGGATCAATTACTGCCTGTTCATACTCTGCCCGCACGGTTACATTTTCACTTGGCATAACAAAAGTTGTTGTCGCACTTTTACTGTCTGCCAAAACCGCCTGTCCTTTCTCAACCTTCCACTCTTTAAATTTTTTTCCGACTTCCGGTACATCTGCCGTAATTGTTACAGTAGAACCTTCCTTTTGACTTCCACCTCCTGCTCCGTTACTGACAATTAACTGATAGGACTTTGTTGGAAGTTCAATTTTATAAGTAAATGTACTGACCGGACTAATATTCATCCCATCTTTTACTGCAATCGCCTGAATTACAGTTGTCGTGATTTCTCCTTTTTTTCCAGTAAGCAAAATTGGCTCTGTATACTTTTGACCATTTACTACAGTTGGTGTCGTTCCATCTGTTGTATAATAAATAACTGCCCCCTGTGTATCACTGCTCAGAGAAACCTTTTTTTCTGCCGAATACTTTGCTTCCGGCAAATTTGCCTTTGGGGCAGCCGCTGTATCTCTTTTCGACTCCTCTAGAGTAAAAAAATTAACATTATATTTTATTTCTACCGGATCTCCGTTCTTTTCTTTTAATCCTGTTACCTTTACCTCAATGATATCATCTGCCGAAAATTTTCTGTCAGGACTAAATAAAAGAGCCGCACCCATCCCATAACCTCCGGTATCTATATTAAAATATGGAGTTTGTCCTGCCGTATGATTAGTACTATCGTTAAACTTATAAACCTCATTTGTCTTTAAATCCGTTATTGTCACTTCAATCCGACTCTTATCTGCATCACTGATTGAAAACTTTTCTCCTGACAAACTGAGCATCCATGGTCCTTTCATCACCTCATAAGGCATATTTTCCGCCGGCCAAGCCACATAATCAATATTGGTATTTTCTCTGGACGTATCAAATGCATAAAGTGCAGTAAACCTTCCTGAACCCCCATTTACCGAATTGGTACAATAGCCAAAACCAGTATACTGCATAGCTGGATTTAAGATCCATCTACGGTGTCCGGCACGATCAATATTTCCTTTATCTCCATCGTCCATATAACCATTTATAATCGAAGCACTGATATTTTTATATCCGTTCCCAATATTACTTTGCGATGTTCCCGAAAGCCCCTTATCAAAAAACTCCTGCGGAATATCATTTGGCTTTGCCGGTTCATGGGACAATGCATTATTTCTTGCCATAACCACGCTTCCCGTCTGTGCCAGTTCTTCATACTCTTCTTTCATAGTCACATCCGCCGGAATCCCTGCTATGTAACGCATAAAATTCAATGCATTTAATCCATCCGTTATCGTTTCCTGTGATAACTTTCCTGCACGATAAGGGGAAAACGAAGGTTCTGTCTGATAAGTCACTTCCCTTTCTGCATTATATGGATGATCCAAATAAAATCTTAAAATTTCTTCCTTAGTATGTTTCTGCGGTGCTGACAAATTCGCCTGCTTCGTCGCTTCTTCCTCTCCTGTATAAACAACAGGCTCACCCTGCGCATACAATGTAGTCTGATTTCCTAAAATACTACCCGTTGCAACAAACGCAGTCATAAAAACCTTTGCTCTATTCCACTTTTTCACCATTCCAATCCCTCTTTTCTTAAATTTCCTTTATCCGTTTTTCTATTTTTGTTTTTTATCTTAGCGTATCGTCCTATTATAACACTCCCTTTTTATCTTGTAAATATTTGCTATCTATTTTCTTCCATAGGTCTCTTACAAATAAACTCTTAAAAAAATTCAGGAATTGTAAATACAATTCTTTTTTTGTTCCGAAGCCAAGAAACAGTCAGATACGGAAACCATGGGCAGCCTGCAGTGACTTTGGAAAAAAGTTAGAAGTTCTTGACTTCTGCTTCAAACCTAAGATTTTTTGCATATCCTGCTTCCATGCAGGGTATGCAAAAAAAGGGG
>CAJUGZ010000251.1 GCA_910585855.1 uncultured Lachnospiraceae bacterium
CAAAGAAAAGGCAGAAGTCTTAGAACTTCTTGCTTTTTGGAAACCGGAACAGCAGACTGCCCACCGTTTTCGAATCTGGCGTCCTCTGACATCCTCTAGCATCCTCACCCTACTTTAAAGCAACCGCCTCAATCTCTATCAATACATCCTTTGGCAAACGAGCCACTTCTACACAAGAACGAGCCGGATAATCCCCAGTAAAGTATTTTGCATAAATCTCATTTACCTTTGCAAAATCATTCATATCTTTAATAAATACCGTAGTCTTTACTACCTGTTCTGCTCCGCTTCCTGCTGCCTGTAAAAGCTGCATCAAATTTTTGATTGCCTGTTCTGCCTGTGCCTCAATCCCATCAGGAATCTCTCCCGTTGCAGGTTCAACCGGAATAACTCCAGAAGTATATACCATTCCGTTTACCTCAATTGCCTGTGAATATGGTCCAATCGCTACTGGTGCTTTTTCTGTGCAAATTACTGTTTTCATAAATAAAATCCTTTCCTTTCTTTCTTACAATTATTTTATAAGCAAACTTACTCTTCTACTTTTCTACCTCTCTAATTTCAGTATCCGTAATCTTTATCTTTCCATTTTTTAAAAGCCGTCCAACTGCTCTTTTAAAAGCATTTTTGCTTAAATGAAATTCTTCTTTTATTCGCTGTGCATCCACAGACTTATCCGTAAACGGCAAAACTCCATGGTACTGCTCAAGTATCTTTAGGATTTGATCGGCATCTTCGTCTATCTGTTGATAACTCTTTTTTCTAAGACTTAAATTTAATTTTCCATCTGGGCGTATACCCACTACTCGGGCTGTAACTATCTGTCCAATAAAAAGTTCCTCAAACAGTGCTTTTTTGGGAATTACAGAGTGATACTTTCCATCTACTGCCACAAACGCTCCAATCTTATCATGCAGCTCATAAACCAATCCTTTTACTTCATCATCTTTCTGATAAGGTGCATTTGTCTGGAGGCAGTCATAGACTTTCATTGTTCCGCAAAGCCTCCCGCTTCTATCTATATAAAGACAGATCGGATAGCGTTCTCCGGGTGCTACAGGATGCTTTTGTTCTTTGTAGGGAAGCAGCAAATCTTT
Source organism: uncultured Lachnospiraceae bacterium (assembly GCA_910585855.1). Lineage (GTDB taxonomy): Bacteria > Bacillota > Clostridia > Lachnospirales > Lachnospiraceae > MGBC114844. Next base: position 1,098 of record CAJUGZ010000251.1, read on the forward strand.
CTCCAATCCCCAGTCTAAAAAGGCTCCAATCGGTGTTACTTCCTTTACGGTCATCATAGCCGTTTCTCCAAGAACCAATAACGGCTCTCTTGTTGTTGCTATTATACGATCTTTTGAATCTCGATAAATAAATACTGTAAGTTCATCCCCTATTTGAATCCCTTCCGGCACTTGCTTAATCGGAAGAAGTACCTTTTCCTCTTCTGTTTCTCCCTCTCCCAAATAAACGCCAAAGTCTGTCCTATTAATTACCTGCAGAGTTTGTTTTCTTCCAACTTCAATCATATTTTATACCAAATTTTTATGAGTTACATTTTGATATGCTCATATTCCTTTCCTTTATTTTTGCCTTTTTTTTTAATTTTTCTTAAACGCTAAATTCCAGATTGACATAGGAATTTCCTTCTATATCCTCCATTGCAACCAGATATCTGGTATTATTTCGAATCACTCGGGGAATCATACAATCTCCTAATACGGCGGCTCTGCGATATTCTGCCCGAAGTCTTGTACACTTTACCGATTCCGGCAATACATCCAATGCCAACTGTATATACTGCCCATTATTGACATGATGATTGGTATCAATATGATGCCTTCGAACGATAATCGGCTCTTTTATACAGCCTCCTTCTGAAATTACAACTTTTCTGGGGAGATACTCCATATCCAACTGTTTTAATATATGATAGCATTTTATATGTTCCTCTGTTGCTTTTATCGGTTTTTTCTGTACCAAATCAAAATAAACCCAAATAGAATTTGCCTTTACCAGCTCTGTTCCGTCTGTCTTTTTCATCAAAAAATTTCGGTAGCCATAAATTCCTTTAAAATCATACGCCCATGTGCCGGTGATTACCAAATCTCCCAAACGAGGCATCTCTAATATATCAATCTGCCAAGCATTTAAAATCCAAGCTGTCTGATGTTCCTTTAAAAAATCAATTCCTATCCCTAAATCTTCTGACTGAAATGTGCTGCAGTCCTGCAGATAATTTACAACATTTCCTGCTGTCAAAAAACCATATTCGTCCACTTCACTATAACGAATTCTGCTTTCAAAACAATACATTCGTTCTTTCTCCTTATACTAATTTACTACTTTTTAATACTTATTTTATGATTGAATCACCTGTTCTATCCAAACTGTTATATCCTGAAATTCCCCTGTTTCAATCTTTGAAAGCAATCGGTTCAGACACTGAAGAGCCCATATTAATTGTTCTTTATTTAACAGATTTTTTTCAAAAGCCTCTGCTAATTCATCCAAGTCTAACACCTTTATTATACCATTTTCTTTTACCACCACATCTGCAAGCAAATCTATAAAAATCCATCCGCAAAAAGAATCGCTGTCTTTCCATTTTGCATCAATAATATCACAATACCAGCATTTTAATTCTCCATTTTCTTTTAAAAACTTACTAACCTTATAGCCTTCTTTTAGATAATAGCAGGAATATCCATAAGAAAAATCCTCTCTTGGCTTTAGTGTTTTCCACTGTGTTACAATTCTGTCTTTATCCTGATAAATTATTTTATCATCTTCTAGCACTACCGTTTCCTGTGGAATCAAACGCACTCGCATTAATTTCATATCCATTCCCCTCTCTGCTATAAGTTTAATGTCACTGTTCGGTTTGTATGCTGATAAGAATAATACTCTACTCCGGCCGCTTTTAACATCCGTTTGGACGCAATCACTGCAGGTGTATTGGCATACTTATCACTATCATAGATAATTGTTTTAATACCTGCCTGAATAATCGCTTTTGCACATTCATTACAAGGAAAAAGTGTTACATACATCTTTGTTCCTTCTAAACTCCCGCCACGATAATTTAGTATTGCATTTAATTCACTATGGGTAGAAAAAAAATATTTGTTTTCCAAAGCATCTCCTTCTCTGCTCCAAGGAAATACATCATCCGAACAGCCATTTGGAAATCCGTTATACCCCATAGAGAGAATACGGTTATTCTGACTGACAATACACGCTCCTACCTGCGTACCCGGATCTTTCGAACGCATGGCAGACATCGCAGCAATTCCCATAAAATACTCATCCCATGAAAGATAATCTGTTCTTTTGTCGCTCATGCCGTCCTCCTATTTTGTTCCGAAAATCCGATCCCCTGCATCTCCAAGCCCCGGTACAATATAGCCATGCTCATTTAACCGCTCGTCTAAAGCCCCCACATAGATATCCACATCCGGGTGATTTTTCTGCATCAGCTCTACTCCTTCCGGTGCAGCAATGATACACATAAAACGAATATTTTTTACTCCTTTTTCCTTTAACATCTGAATTGCCGCTACAGAAGATCCTCCGGTAGCCAACATCGGATCTACTACAAATACTTCCCTTTCAGAGGAATCCTCCGGCAGTTTACAGTAATATTCTACCGGTTTTAATGTTTCCGGATCACGATAAAGTCCAATATGCCCTACTTTTGCCGCCGGTATTAAATTCAACATTCCGTCTACCATACCAAGCCCTGCTCGAAGAATCGGCACAATCGCTAATTTTTTCCCCCTTAATTCCTTTACAGTTGTTCTGCAAATAGGGGTTTCTATTTCTATATCGGCAACCTTTAAATCTCTTGTTGCCTCATAGCACATTAACATAGCGATCTCACTAATAATCTGCCGAAAATCCTTCGAACCGGTTTCTACTCGCCGAATAATCCCAATCTTATGCTGAATCAGCGGATGATCCATTACATGCAAGCAACTCATATTTTTTCACCAGACCTTTCTATAAAGTATAAATATACCCGTTTTTTGTTTCTATTGTTATATAATTCTCTATAAAAAAATTTTTTTAATCTCTTTTCCTCTGTAAATTTTTATTCTTTATACTCCTAATTTTCCTCAATCAGATGAATCCTTCGAATATGGCGTTCATCATTGGAAAAAGGAGTATCTAAAAAAGTATCTACAATCTTACAAGCCAATCCAGCCCCAACCACACGTCCTCCTAAACAGAGAATATTCGCATCATTATGCTGTCTGGTAGCCTCCGCACAAAAACAGTCAGTACAAAGTGCAGCACGAATCCCAGAAATTTTATTGGCAGCAATAGAAATTCCAATTCCTGTTCCGCAAATCAAAATTCCAAATTCACATGTTTTATCTGTCACAGCGGCTGCAACAGCTCTTGCATAAACCGGATAGTCACAAGAACTTTCTTCATAACATCCAAAATCAGTATATTCTACTTTTCTGGTTTCTAAATGCTTCATTATCTCCTGTTTTAATGCATATCCGCCATGATCACTTCCTATTGCTATCTTCATCTTCTCTTTCCTCCGTAAATAATTTTTCAGCTACTAGTCGAACCAATATATGAATTCGATCAAAATATTCTTTATATTCTTCTTCTCCGCCGCCAAATGGTATCTTTACATCTCCTTCTGCCCCAAGAAATTCCTGTATGGTATATACATTAATTGCATGTTCGTATGCTTCATAAATCATATCTCTTTCTTTTTCTGTCATAGTCAAAATCAAGTTTCTGTCATCAATATCATTTTCTGAAAATGCTGTTGTCATACGATGCCCTAATGTTACATTATGCCTTTCTGCTACAGTAATTGCAATCGGATTAATCGGCTCTTGAAATAATACAATCATACCTCTTGATGCAATACTTAATTCTCTGCCTGCCGACAGTTTCCTCATAATTCCGTCTGCAATCGGACTTCCTGCTGTATCATCCATTGATACAAATACTATTTTATCATATTTTTTCATCCAAACTCCTTCTGCCAGACTCCTAATAAAAAAACAATTCCTTAGTTCTTTTTTTCTTTATTCTTTGACAAATTTTTTGACAATTTAATCACTTTATTTCCTGCTGCCTTTACTAAACGATTCATAATTGCCTGTCCAAAATTTTTCTCTGAAAAACTTTCTGAATAAATAATATCTACCTGCGCTTCATCAAATTCTCTTAAAATACGATAGAGATTTTGTGCAATCGTTTCTTCTTGCTCCCTTGTTCCGATTATTTTTACCAAACCAGTCTGATAATACTTTTGCAGTTCCTTTGTACCGATAATACCGACTCGTTTTCCCTCTGCTGTCTTTTCGGCTGCCAATTCCTGAATTTTTTCTGCTGTCTTTTCGGGAAGCCCTTCTACAATAATTAATTCTGCTTTTGGTGCATAATGCCGATATTTCATTCCGGGGGCTTTTGGTTTTATATCTTTTGCTGCTCCCTGTATCAATGCAGTATCAAGAAAAATCTCTTTTTTTAATGTTTCTCTAAGCATCTCTTGTGTGATATAGCCGGGTCTTAAGATAACAGGAGGCATTACGGTTACATCCACTATTGTAGATTCCAAGCCAATTCCGACAGATCCGCCATCCAATATCAAATCCACTTTGCCAAACAGATCCTCCGCCACATGAGAAGCACTGGTAGGACTGGGACGACCGGAAGTATTGGCACTGGGTGCGGCAATCGGAACACCAGATTCCTGAATCAGACGCCTTGCCGCTGTATGATCCGGCATACGAACTGCCACTGTTTCCAAGCCTCCTGTTGTTTCATACGGAACAAGATCTGTTTTTTCAAATATGATAGTAAGAGGACCAGGCCAATATCGTTCCATTAATTTTTCTGCATCTTCTGGTATCTGTTTTACGATTTTTTCTAATTGTTTTATCTCTGCAATATGAAGAATCAACGGATTATCAGAAGGTCGTCCCTTGGCTGTATAAATTTTTGCAGCAGCTTTTTTATCCAGTCCATTTGCCCCTAATCCATATACCGTTTCGGTAGGAAATGCCACCAATCCGCCTTGTTTGATTATATTAGAAGCCTCTTGATAGATTTGATCTAGATTTTCTGTTTTTGTTTCTATAACAGAAAAAATCTTTGTATTTACCTTGTTTTCCGATTTCTCTTCCATCCTGTTTCTAGCCTTTCTTCCTGCTTCTTTTTATACCCCCGCCCCATAATTTGTTTTATTATACCAAATCTATCGTTTTACTACAAGAAAATTATTCCTTTTTCTTTAATTAGACTTTTAGATATGGGATGCTACTGGAAAGGAGTGGCTTTCACCGAACGCCAGAGGCGGTTTGCTCCTGTCCTTTGCCTGCTCCGCTCCAAACGGTAAGAAAATCTATGGCTTCTGATTTCGGCTCATCCAACCAGACGAACCGGGGCGCAATTCGCCCTCATGATAACCAAAACAAAATGGGTGTAAGGAAGGATTTTACCAACCATAAAACATCCTCTTCCCTATCATCCGGGCTAAACACCATAGGCGCGAACTTAACGAAGGAGTCCTGGTAAAACTGCCGA
>CAJUGZ010000252.1 GCA_910585855.1 uncultured Lachnospiraceae bacterium
CTGCCCACCGTTTTCGAATCTGGCTGTTTCTTGACCCCGGAACAAAAAAAGAATTGTATCCAAACGTTGCGAAAGACTTGTTCTGTAAGAAAAGAAAACATTATTTCTGCCGTATTCCAACTAACCGCCTCTAGCGTTCGGTGAAAGCAGATCCTTTTCGGCAGCATCTTATGTTCAAAAGCTAAGAAAGATAGAAACAGAATAAACTTACAAAATTAGATGATTTTTCTGGTTAAGTATGATATATTAATACTGATAGTAAATTGTTTAAGATTTTGTGAAGAAATAGATTTTGTAAGAAATATAGGTAATGAAAATGAAGAATGTAATACATATTTATGGAGCATCTGGTTCAGGAGTTTCTACATTGGGCAGAAAAATCAGTGAAGAATTGGGGATGAATTGATTCCATTATTTACATTAGCAATTAGACTTGTTACAGATACAAAAATAAGAATCGAAAGATTAGAGATTAGGGAAAAGCAAAAATTTGGAAACCGAATTATGTCCAAGGGTGATATGTATATAAATCATATGGAATTTATGGAATGGGCAAAAAAATATGATACTGGCAGTGTCGATATGAGAAGTAAGGCAAAACATGATGAATGGCAGAAGGGGTTACTTTGCAAACAGATTATTTTAAATGGTGCAGATGACTTGGAGGAAAATTTTAAGAAGATATATGATAAATAAAATGGCAGCAGAAAAAAGACGGCATGAGCTGGAAAGCAAAGAAAAAGAAATACTGTTAGAACAAAGAAATCTGCAGGATAAATCAAAATATCTTCAGACCGGTTTAGAGTGTGAGGCTGCTTATCAGAAAAGAAGAGAGAAGATTTGGATTGATGATTTGCAGGGTATACAACAAAAATTAAAAGAGCGGATAATCATTTATGAGAGGTTTGTCCGAAGTACAAAACGGTATATGACAGAGATAATATCCAGATTTACCTTGAAAAAAGAGAATTAGAGGAGAGTTTTTCTATGAAGAGTAAGAGCATTTTTAAGCAAATGCTAGTACCAATGATAGTGATTGTTGCTTTGCTTGCTGTAGTATTGGTAACAATTATTGCAGTATTTTTTACCTCTTTTTATAAAAGAGAGATTCAAAAAAGAAATAAAGAACGTACAGAATTGTTGGCAGAAAGTATTCAGATATTTGTAGATGGTGCTTATAATATAGCAGAAGAACTATCTGTAAATCCAAGCATTTTATCAATGCAGACTGCGATACAGACTCCCATTCTTAAAAATTGTACAGAGAGAAATCCCTATTTTGAATTGCTGTATGTGCAAGGAATAGATGGGATGCAAACAGGGCGATCAACTGGAGAACTGGCAGATCGCTCTTTGCGTTGGTGGTTTATACAGGTGATGGAGTTACAAAAACCGTTTGTATCAAAGTCCTATTATTCGGTAAATACGGGTATGCCTTGTGCATCTATTTTTTTTCCAATGTATGAAAAGGGAAATTTAGTTGGTGTTTTTGCGGCAGATTTAAAATTAAATTATTTACAGAATATGATGCAGGAATATTCTAATACACAGCATAACGAAATTTCTTTTGTAATAGACGGAGAAGGAATAGTAGTTGCGCATCCAGACAGTATACAGATCGAAGAGCAATATAATTATAAAACATTGACAAAAACGATTTCTAAAAAGGATGCAAATGGACAGATACTAACAGATAAGGATGGAAATATTGTTACAGAAGAACAAGAATTGGATCTTTCACAGGGTTTTCAGGATGTAATTGGATTGGTTATGTCTGGAAAGGACGGAATAGAAGAAATTTCTTATAATGAAAAAGATTATTATATTAGTTATGTTCCAATTTATTTAAAAGGAACATCGGATTCTTGGTCTGTTTTGACTATGCAGGAAAAATCTTCTGTTACGATGATAGTAAATCAAGTTGTTGTTTTGCTGACAGTGATTGTATTAGTTTTTATTATTGTAGCAGTAATAGTAATTACTATATTAGCAAGAAATTTGACAAAACCGATTATATTATTAAATAAGCTGGTAGGAAATGCTGCTGAGGGAAATTTCTCGATACAGGCAGATGAAAGCAGCCAAAATGAATTGGGTATGCTTTCTAAAAATTTTAACAATATGATTGCTAAAATATCAGGTGTACTAAATAAACTTGCGGTTTTTTCATCAGAGGTAGTACAAAGCTCTGGTCATTTGGATGATATTGAAAATAATATCGGTATTATCAATGAATCGGTACATAGGATTTCGAAAGGGACAGAAGAACAGAAGCAGGATACAGAACAAGCACTTTTACGTACAAATGAGATGGTTGAAAAATTTCAGCAATTAATTGAACAAAGCGAACAGCTTATGGAAGATACAAAACATTCGATAGAAGCGGGAAAAAACGGGCTTCAAAATGTAGAAGAACTGAATAAATGCAATGATATTACAATAAAGAAAATGGAAGCAGCTTATAAAACAATTATGAGTTTAGAAGAGCGATCGCAGAAGGTTTCAGAGATTATAGTTACGATTAATGAAATTTCATCTAAAACAAAATTATTGTCATTAAATGCAGGAATAGAGGCAGCTCGTTCAGGAGAACAAGGGAAGGGATTTGCAGTAGTAGCAAAATCAATCGGCAGTTTGGCATCGGATTCGGCAGAGGCTACTATGAATATTGAGCAGATTATTCAGATGCTTTGTACAGAAATTGAAAATATTGTAAAAGATATGGTACAGATGAAAGAGGATATGATGATGCAGTCTAATGCAGTAGTAGAAGTTGGCAGTATTTTTGCAGGATTTGAGGAAATGAACAATAAGATTGCGGTGTCTGTAGGAGAAATGGAGCATATGGTACAGGAAATGTATGAGATTAATCGTTCGATTGTAGAAGCGGTAGAAAGGATTCAGACCATTTCAAAAAGTACAGCGCAGCTTACAGAAAAATCGTCGATATCTTTACAGGAACAGTATAATGGAATTCGTGTGGTAGCAGAACGGGTAAAAAATTTATCGGAAGCTTCTTCTCATATGGAACAGGAGATGTCTATGTTAAAAGAGTAGATTTTCTCATGGAGGGACGCTGAAAGCGGAAAATAAGGAGGGACAAAATGAAACAGCAGTTTCCAGATTATACAAATTGTATTGCAAATTTGGCAAATTCGATATTAAAAGATTTTGGAATTGATGAAGAACGAAAGGGGATGCCGTCGGTAGACTTTTATTTAAAAAAGAGCTATAAAAATGTTGTTGTTCTTTTATTAGATGGAATGGGAAGCTGTATTCTTCAGAGAAATCTGGATAGGGATGGATTTTTCAATTCTCATTTAGTGGAAACTTATAGTTCTGTGTTTCCGCCTACAACGGTAGCAGCAACAATATCAATGGCAAGCGGATTGACACCATATGAGCATAGCTGGTTAGGATGGGATTGTTACTATCCGCAGATTGATAAAAATGTGACTGTTTTTTTAAATCGGGAAACCGGAACAGACAGATTGGCGGCAGAATATCCGGTTGCTTGGACCTATTGCGGTTATAAAAGCGTAGCGAAGAAAATTAGAGAAAGTGGTAAAAAAGCGTTTGAAGTAATTCCGTTTATTGAGCCGTTTCCAGATTCTTTTGATAAAGTTTGCCGCCAGATTCAGAGTTTAGCAAGGCAGCCCGGAAAGAAGTATATTTATGGCTATTGGGATGAACCAGATGGTACGATGCATAAAAAGGGATGTTATGGAGTGGATGCAAAGCAGGTAGTTCGAGATTTGGAAAAGCGGGTGCAGCAATTATGTGAAGAATTGGAGGATGCCCTTATTATAGTTACAGCGGATCATGGTCATATGGATTCAAAAGGGGTGTCACTTACAGAGTATCCAAAGATAATGGAGTGTTTGGTGCGGATGCCGTCGATAGAGCCTAGAGCACTGAATTTATTTATAAAAAAAGAAAAACGGCAGCAGTTTGAACAGGAATTTCAGAAAGAGTTTGGGAAAAAATTTCTTCTTTGGACAAAGGAGCAGGTGATTGAGAAGAAATTGTTTGGAATGGGAAAGGAGCATCCGAATTTTCAAGGGATGCTGGGTGACTATTTGGCGGTTGCAATAGATGATTTGTCAATTTATTCTACAAAAGAAGAAAAGGATTTTTTTATTGGTGTACATGCAGGACTTACAGAAGATGAGATGAAAATACCGTTGATTATAATAGAGAAGGATTCTAAGTAATTATATTTGGAGTGCTGTTTGGTGAGGTGGGAATATGTTTCGGTTTTTTGAACCTATAAGGTAGGAAATTGAAAAGTGTGCAGAGGTTTATCTATCTGCTTATAGTGCGAAACCATGGAATGAAAAATTTGATAAATCTGCAGTAGAGAATTATTTATTGAGTTATTGTGGTTCTGATTCAAGAAAGTGTTTTGGAATAGCAGAAGGTGATCATATAATTGGAATTGCTTTAGTTTTGCTTGTTCCTAGTATAGGGACATCTTATCTTAGAGTGGAGGATTTTTGTATTGAATTGGAAAGTCAAAGAAAAGGGTATGGAACTTTGTTGATTAATAGTATTTTTAAGAAAGCATTAGAATTAGGATGCGATTCCATTCTTCTAGGAACACAGAAAAATTTTCCTTCTCATCGGTTTTATCTAAAAAATGGATTTGTTGAGGTAGAATCTATCTTACTGTATGGTAAGATAAAATAGAGAGTCTGTAGTTAATATTGGTAGAATTCTAGAAGTAGTAAAATGAAAAAAGGTGAAAGGAAATGGGAAGATGAAGAAATGGTTAAGGTTTTTTTTAGGATTTTTACTTTCATTTTTAATGATTGGATGCAGTGCGGTAACGCCGCAGATGTCAGTAGAAAGGACAATTGGAACAGTTGAACAGCAATTTGATTCGACACAGGCAAGTGTACCTGATGAAAATGAGAGATCGGATTTAAAAGAAAAAGAATCGGATCAGACGGAAGAGGAAAGTGAGGAAGAAAGGAAAGAGTCCAGTGTATCAGAAGAGGAAATTGCATTACCAGAAGACGGAACTTATTCCTCAAAGGAAGAGGTAGCAGAATATATTTTTTTATATGGTCATTTACCATCTAATTTTATTACAAAGAAAGATGCTGAAAAACTGGGATGGAAGGGAGGTTCATTAGAACCTTTTGCTCCCGGAATGTGTATTGGGGGAAGCCGTTTTGGAAATTATGAAGGGCTTTTGCCTGAGAAAGAAGGGCGTTTTTATACAGAATGTGATATTGATACACTAGGAGCAGAGAAACGAGGTGCGAAACGAATTGTATTTTCTAATGATGGTTTGATTTATTATACAGAAGATCATTATAAATCGTTTGAACTTTTATACGGAGAGGAATAGTTGTCAACTGTCTGCTGTAAATGAAAGGATTTTAGATATGAATATTTGTGTATTAGATGGAAGAGAAATTAAGGATAGAGAGATGCTGCATGATACATTAGCAGTTTCATTAGGATTTCCAGATTGGTATGGCAGAAATTTAGATGCGCTATATGATTGTTTAACAGACTTGCAGGAAGAGATAGAGATTTATTTTTTATATGAAAGTGCTGTGGAGGAGCATTTAAAAAATTATATGCAGGATTTTATAAAAGTAGTGGATAGAGCAAAAGAAGAAAATCCTAAAATAAGATGGAATAAATTTGATTAGGAAATGTATCGTGCTGTTTTATTATATAAATTTAATGAAAGGTAATGAAAGGCAAAAATGCTTTAAAACTAAGAAACGCTTGGATTTAAAGCTTTTTTTGTGTTAATTATTTTTTGCTTTTTTTATAGGATTTTGGCGTTTTCTTTTCTATTTGATTTATTAAAAAGTTGTAAATTAGTGAATCTTCAATTAGTTTTTTGGATAGAGGACGCCAGATTGGAAAACGGTGAACAACCTGCTGTTCCGGCTTACAAAAAGCAAGAAGTTCTAAGACTTCTGCATTTCCATGCATCCAACCGGACAGACCGGAGCGCAATTCGCTCGCATGGCAGCCAAAACGAAATAGACATATCCAAACGATACCACCTGCCACAAAACGTCACGTTTCGATACACAAGCGAGCTAAACACGCTCCTTTTTTTTCACACACTGCATGGAAGCAGTATGTGAAAAAAATCTTAGGTTTTTCAGCAGAAGCCAAGAACTTCTAACTTTTCTCCAAAGTCACTGCAGGTTGTTCACCGTTTTCCAATCTGGCTGTTTCTTGACTCCGAAACAAAAAAAGAATTTCATCCAATATAAAATTTGTACTTATCCTACTGTAAGATAAAATTAACTTTGACTTATAAAACACTACTTTACAACTTTATAAATGATACCCCTGTTTTTTAATTAGCTGTTTTAAGGCATTTATTAAGACATTTGATTTTATGCTGGTTTCGACTTTT
>CAJUGZ010000253.1 GCA_910585855.1 uncultured Lachnospiraceae bacterium
AGTATCTAAACCTTGCGAAAAACTTGTTCTGTAATAAAATATAATTTCTACTGCTATTCAACGAACAGCAAGAGGCGGTTTGCTCCTGTCCTTTGCCTGCAACTTCGGAGAACGGTTAGAAAGTCTTGGACTTCTGTGGAAACACCTAGAATTTTTTGCATATCCTGCTTCTATGCAGGGTATGCAAAAAAGGGGCGTGTTTAGCCCGGAGGATAGGGAAGAGAATGTTTTATGGTTGATAACATCCTTCCTTACACCTGGTTCATTTCGGTTTCTATGAGGGCGAATTGCGCCCCGGTTCGTCCGGTTGGATGAACATAAATCAGAAGCCGTAGACTTTCTTTCCGTTTGGAGCGGAGCAGGCAAAGGACAGGAGCAAACCACCTCTGACGTCCGGTGAAAGCCACTCTTTACCAACAAAAGTTTCACCCTCACCTTATCTCAAATCGGAACGTTACTCTATTTTGATACAACTACTGATCCCCTGCGCTCCCCGGCACTTTGTCACCACAATCTTTCGATCGATCCGCTCCTTTAATTCTGAAACATGAGAAATCACTCCTACCAGACGATTTCCTTCTGTAAGATGTGTCAACGCCTTAACTGCCTGTGTCAATGCCTCTTCATCCAAAGAACCAAATCCCTCATCTATAAACATTGCATCCATCTGAATCCCCCCTGTATCAGCCTGAATCTCATCCGATAACCCTAATGCCAAAGAAAGAGAAGCCTCAAATGTTTCTCCGCCAGACAAAGTTTTTACGCTGCGCTCTGTTCCGTTATAATGGTCTATCACGCAAAGTTCCAATCCGGTTTTCTCTTTTCTCTTTTCCTCGTCTTTTTCTCGTTTTAACTCATACTGCCCGCTGCTCATAGTAAAAAGCCGCAAATTTGCCCGCCGCAAAATCCGATCAAAATAAGTCATCTGAATATAAGTTTCTAACTCCACCTTCTGTTTTCCATTCAACATTCCATTTGCCGTATCAGAAAGGGATTTCATCCAGACATATTTTTCCTCTGCCTCAACAATATCCTTTTGTTTTTCCATAACTTTCTGATAAATTTTCTGATTGGTACAAAATGCAAGATTTTTCTGCTCTCTCTGATCATAGCACTCTTTCTTTTCCTGCTGCCTCTGCCCCTTTCTTAAAAGCACCTCTTCCTCACTAGCTACCCCTGCTTCGCCCGCTGCCTCCAACTGCTCTGTCAGAGTTTTTATTACAGAACAATATTCATCCTTTTTGTTTTTACAGTCATTATAATATACAGAAGCAGCCTTTAATGCCTCTTCTAATGCAGTTTTCTCCTGCTCCAATATCTGAATTTGCTGCTCTATCTCTTCCCTTTGTTCTGTTCCTACCTGCTCTGCCCAATAGCGGATTCGCTCTGCCTGAGCTTTCTCTTCCGTCCTTTGTTTTGTCAGTATCACTTCTATTTCCTGAATACTTTGCACCGACTGCTGTATCTGTTGTTCCTTATAAAGAATCTGTTCCTCTAACTTCTGTTTTTCCTGCTGTTTTTCCTGATTCTTTCTTAACTCTTCTTTTACAAGTATCAACTGTTCTTCTAATTTACATTTCATCCAATCTACATGTTCCTGCATCACCTCTTCTGATACATTATTCCCGGAAAAATAAACCTTTCCAAATGAAGAATCCTGCAAACCAAGCAATTCAAAAAGATGCTTTACTATCTCAAAAAGCTGCTTTAATTTTTCATTTCTTCTGTTTTTTACTCCCTCTAACTGTCTTTCCCACTCTGTAATCTGATTTCGAATTTCTAACAGTGCTTTCTCTTTCTGCTGTACTTCCTCTTCTAAAGTTTTTCTTTCTTTTATCTGTTCCATCAGTCGCTTTCTATAACCAGCAAATCTCTCTGTCATCCTCAGCAGTTTCTTTAACAGTTCCTGTATTTCTTTTTCTTCCGCTTCTCCTTTTTCTTTTCTTTCCTTATCTTCTAAAGGTTCTGCTGTTTTTTGAGCCTTCTCCCCATTATTTTCCAAAATTTCTTCTGCCCTTTGCAGAATCTCTTTTGTTTTTTCCCTTTCTCTTTCCACATGTTCCTGCAGCTTCTCCCTCTGTCCTTTTTGCTTTGCAGCAAACTGATCGCTTTCTGCAATCTGTGTTCGAATCTGCTGTCTTTTAGCTGCTCTCTGTTCCTTTTCCTGCTCAAGCTGTTCGAACTTTATTTTCTTTTCTTCTGCCTGTTTTTGCTGCTTCTCACAGGTTTTTACTGTCTGTTCTAAATAATGTATCATTCCTTGTATATCATCTTTTGCCAAATCAGAAAACTGCAGTCTTGCAATCATCTCTTCCCACTGCTGAATTCTCTCCTCCAGTTTTCCTTTTCCGGCAGCAAATTCCTGCATTTTTTGCTGCAGTAACAGTGTTTGAGCCTGCTGCTGTTTTTCCTCTTTCTGAATCTGCTCCTCTAATTTTTTCTTTTGTTCCTTTTTCTCCTCTGTCCTTTTTATTTCCAAAACCAGCTCCGATTCCCTTTTTACAGTCTGTTTCTTTTTCTCCTCTAATAGAATCTGCCAAACCTGCTGTTCTTCTTTCCTATTTTCCTCGTCTTTTATCCCTTGACTTATCTTGCCCAAAAGCTGCTCTGCCAATTCTGCCACAAGCTGCTGCTGTTCCTTTTGCCTTTCTTTTTTATGTCCTGCTTTTACACTAAGCCGTTCTGCTTCTGCCTGAACCTGAGAATAATATTCTTTCTGATGCTCTACCTCTTCTTTTTTCGGCACAGTTTTCGGTACTTGTGCTAATCTAGGATGATGCACCGAACCACAAACCGGACAAGATTCTCCCTCTTTTAATTTACTTGCCAATATTCCTGCCTGTGCATTCAAAAAGCACTGCTCCATCTCCTGATACAAAGCACCTGCCTGCTCCTTTTTTACTGCTGCTGTTTTATATTCTTTTTGTATCTCATCTAATTCTTTATCCAATTTTTCCAAATTTTTCCCTGCTTTTTCTAATTCCTGAATCTTTTTCTTTTGTTCTGCCAAAACCAATTTTTCCGCTTCTATCTGAAGATAATATGAATCAGCATCCTTGACCTCTTCCCACTTTTGCTGCAGCTGATTCTGCTGCTCCTGCTGCTCTTCTGCCTGCCTCTTTCTCTCTCTATACTCCTCTTCCTGCTCTGCAGCCTTCTTCTTTAAATCTGTACAGATCCGAAACTGCTCTAAAAAATCTTCTAACTGCTTCTTTGCCTCTTCTGTCTTATGTCGGCACTGCACTTCCTCCTTCTGTGCATCTTTTATCTGTTCTCTCTCTTTTTTACACTCTTCCTCTTCCCTGTCCAACTCATTTTCCTGAACCAACAGCCCCATTTTTTCATTGGCAGCCTCTTCTAATTTCTTCCAAATTTCCCCCAGTTCCTGCTGCCCCCTTTCTAAACTTCCCTTCTGCTCCTTTAACTGCTTGTGTATCTCCTCCGCCGCTGCAAGTTCTCTGTCCAATCCGCTCTTTTTCGCTATCTCTTCCTGTTTCCTTTGCACCTGCTTTGTCAATTCCTCTGCACATTCCTTTTCTTTTGCAATCTCCTGTTCTATTTTCTGCTGCTGGCTTACTTCCTGTTCCCATTCCCCTTTCTGCTGCAGTAAACGACGCTGGTTTTGTTCCATTTGACCTTTTCTGTTTCCCAGCCGTTCTCCCTCTTCTCCCACTGCAGCAAGGCACTTCAAACTCTCTGTATCTGCCTTTCTGCTTTCTTCTAATTCCTGCTTTTTCCTCTCCAATTCCTGCTGTCTGTACATCCCTTCCTGTATCTTTTGTTCTGCCTGCTGCTGCTCTTCTCTTTCCTTTTGCAGACTGTCAAACAACTCCTTTCGCTCCTTCTGCTCCCTTATCTGCTCCGCAAGCCCTTCCCCTTTTTCTGCCTGCTGCTGTGCTTTCTCAAAAACATCCTTCGCCTGAAGAAACTTTGGCTCTTGCTCTTCTAACAACTGCTGCACTTCCTCTAACCTCTCCCGATCCCCTTTTATCTTACGGATATTTCCAATCAACTGATCTTCTTTTTGAATCTGCTCCTCTAGCCAATCAATCCTCTGATCCATCTGTATCAGATCCGCTTCTTCCTCCTCACACAACCCCTTTAACACCAAAAGCCCCTCTCCAATCTTCCCCTCAAACCGCTCCTTCTGCAGCTTCTTCATCTTCTCCCCTAAAGAACTGTCCTCCAAACAAATAATGCTGTCCATATCCTGATTAATACTTCGTTTTAATTCCCCATACTTATCCCCTTGTACCTTAACTTCCGCCTTTAACTGCTCCTGCAGACGCTGATAAAACCCAGTTTTAAAAATCTGCCGAAAGATTTTCCCCCGTTCCTCTGTTCCTGCCAGCAAAAGTTTCTGAAAATCCCCCTGAGCAATCATTACAATCTGTGTAAACTGCCTGCGATCCAACCCAATCAGTTCCGTAACTGCCCGTGTAACCTCTTTTGACTTTGCAACAGGTTCACGCATATCCGGGTAAATCAGCTCCGCCTCCGCCCTCTGCAGCGTATATCCAGTCCCTCTGCCCTTTGGACGAAGATACTCTGGATTCCTCTTTACGATATAACGCTTCCCATGATACAAAAATACCAATTCCACATATGTAGCAACATCTGCCTTTGCATATTTACTGCGAAACATATCTGCCTTACGCACATCGCCGCTTGCCTCTCCATATAAAGCAAACGCAATCGCATCAAAAATCGTCGTCTTTCCAGCCCCGGTATCTCCAGTAATTAAAAACAACCCCTGTGCCCCAAGCTGTTCAAAATCAATCTCCACCTTCCCTGCATAAGGTCCAAAAGCACTTATCGTTAGTTTTATTGGTTTCATCTTCCCCTCCTATTCTCATCCATCCACAAAATTTCTCATTCCTCTATAAAGTCAAGAACGAACCCGCTCTATCAATCGAACCAAATACTCCTCCTGCTCTGCACTCATCTTCCGATTATTCTGCAGTTCATAAAATTCTTCAAACAATTCCATCTCCGATTTCTGCTCAATATCCGCCACTGCCTCCACCATACGATTCTGCCTTGTCCGGCTGTTATCATAGACAAGCTGCATCAAATTAGGATAAATCACCCGGAGTTTCTGCATCCCATCCAAAATATCCTCTTCATCCGTCAAAATAATCTGTACATAATCCTCTGTATTCCTGTCCTGATAAAACTCTCTCTTTGTCACCTCCAGATAACTCCCCCGAATCTTTTTCATATCCCGGAGCGGCTGCAAAGGCACGATTGTAATCTCCACCTGTCCTTTTTCCCGAAACTCCACCACACTAACTGATTTTTCCTGCTCCGCCTCAGAAAAAGAATATTTCAAAGGTGTCCCACAATAACGAACCGTTTCCCGCTTTATCGACTGCGGACTATGGATATGCCCCAATGCCGCATAATCAAAACAATCAAAAATCTCCACATCTACATTATCCATTCCGCCAACGGATACTTCTTCCGAATCACACCGTCCCGCTCCCGTCACAAACTGATGTGCCACAATCAAATTTCTCTTTCGCTTATCCACTTCCATCCGATCCACTACCACCTTTACCGCATCTGAATAACTTTCCGGCAGATCCTCCTCCCCTTCTAATACATGCCGAACCATCACCGGCTTAATAAAAGGCAGCAAATAAACAAAAATCTCTCCATACTCATCCGCTAACTCCACCCTGCTGACCTCTCCATGATACACAGGAGAAACATACACATTTTTCCCCTTCATAATCTGCGACCCAAAAGCAATCCGTTCTGCCGAATCATGATTTCCACTCACTACAAAAATCATTCTCTTCTGTTCCGCTAATCTCGTAAGAAACCAATCAAACACCTGTACCGCTTCCGCAGAAGGCACAGGCTTATCATAAACATCCCCCGCAATCAAAACCCCGTCCACTCGTTCTATATCTGCAATCTCAAGAATCCTATCTAATATGTACCTTTGATCCTCTATCATAGAAAATTCATTGATCCTCTTTCCAATATGAAGATCAGAAATATGAAGAAACCGCATCTTTTGTCCCCTCCTTTTTACTGTTCCATAAAAATACAATATTTCTTATTAGTATACTGCTTTCTACACCACTTAGTCAATCTGTAAAAAACTTACCTTTAATTAAACTTTTGAAGATGACACACCGCAAAGAGTTCGCTTTCACCGGACGCCAGAAAAGGAGCAGCCCGTTTCTCGCTGTTAATTAGATAGCAATAGAAATTATATTTTATTACAGAGTAGATTTTTAGAAAATTAGAAGAGTTTGATGCGATTCTTTTTTTGTTTTGGAGTCAAGAAACAGCTAGATTCGAAAACGGTGGGCAGTCTGCAGTGACTTTGGAAAAAAGTTAGAAGTTCTTAGACTTCTGCTCGAAAACCTA
>CAJUGZ010000254.1 GCA_910585855.1 uncultured Lachnospiraceae bacterium
AAAGCCATGCTAATGAACAGAAAAAACATCAAATTTTAACTGCCAAAGTAATACCGCCACTTGTATTATTTTGATCTCCATTTGTAGCTACTTTAAGATTTACTGTATATTGATCTCCTGTCTGTACTTCATCTGTACTAATTACCAAATTATCAATAGTAAAATCTTGATTAGGATATTGTCCAGCAATCGCAAAATATCCTTTTGTCATGTTTTTAATATCATCATGAGTCACTTCAAAAACAGGGGTACTCTCTCCATTTAAATAAACCTGAATTGTACTATCCTTTACCAAAATATCAACTGCATAAGTTTTCCCTATTTCAAAAGTATAATCACGTGTTTCATTCCATACTTGAGTAAATGCTACAACACTATTATTTTTTGTTCTTTCTATAAAAATCTTTCCATTTTTTGTGTCAAATCTTACCTGTAAACGATCTCCTTCATATTGATCTTCTATTTTAAAAGCAACTTTTGTATTTGAATTCGTATCTCCTGCATTTCTTACCAAATCTAACTGAATTAAGAAATCATTTGCATTAATTCGACCTGCATTATACCCTATTCGATTACAAGGACCGCCTCCCTTAAAGATAACTTTTCCATTTTCAAATGAAACAACTCCATTTGCATTCTTTACATCCCAGTTATCTCCATTTTCAAATGTATCCTGAAGTAAAATACGATCATATGCTTCAAAATAATGTTTTACTTCTGTATTATCATCTCCGTTGTCAGGAATTAATTCTTCATCAGTAGTAATTTTTAAATTATCAATCGTAAAGTTCTGATTTGCAAACTGTGCAATAATTGCAAATCCACCTCTCTCCATACTTCCAATACCACTATAAACTCCTTCAAAAATCTTATTATTATCTAAATATAAACTTATTGTATCATCTTGAGAATTCACTAAAATATCAACTGCATATGTCTTATTTGATTCCCATGTAAATGCCACAGACTTTCTTCCAGTTGTATCTACAGTATCCTCCTCAATTTTTTCTATATATATCAAATTATTCTTATAACTAAATCGTACTTGTAAATTAGTTTGTTTATTATTAGAAACTATATTCTTAAGCGCAATTTTTAAATCAGCAGCACAAACATCTACATTAGTGTGATCCATATGTGGTGTTACATCTAATTGAACCAAGAAATTATCTGCATTAATTTTTCCACCATTATAGTCTAACCGATTTTGACCTGCCACACCATTTGTATTAATAGTAACTACACCATTTGCAATACTAATTGCACTAGCATTGCTAATATCCCAGTTGTCACCACTATCAAAACTTTCATCTAAAAGTGCATTTGTAAGAGAGTCAATATGCGTACTCTCTACCCCCCATCTCCGCTTGCAGCAAACATAATCCCTTGATCCAAGCTGACATTTTGCGTTGGACTTTGTTCTTTTCCATTTGTTTCTGTTTCCAGAGAAGGAGTTGTTTCCTCTTTACTGCTTTCTTGAGGCAACTGTTCTGTTTCCTGCTGCTTTTGTGTTGTTTCCTCAGTTGAGAAAGGATCTGTTGTTTGTTCTTGGCTATCTTGAACTTTATCTTCTGTTGTTACTTCGGTTTGTATTGTATTTTCTGTATTCTCTGTATTTTCATCTTCTTGAGTAGAATCTTTTGTTACATCCTCAGTTGAAATATTATCTTCTGTAATATCCTCCAAATCGTTGCTTGAGGTTTCTTCTTCTAAACTTTCCGTTTCCTTCAAAGTTTCATCCTCTGTCTTGTTTTCATCAGTAGGTTCTACTTCTTCTGTTTCACTTTCTAACTGACTCGTTTCATCAATCTGATTCTCTTCATCCGTTTGGCTTGTTTCATCAGTCTGATTCTCTTCATCTGTTTGGCTTGTTTCATCAGTCTGATTTTCTTCATCTGTCTGACTTGTTTCATCAGTCTGAACATCCTCTGTTGTTATCTGCTGTATTCCATCCTCAGTTTCTACTGCCCATCCTGTCATTGCCCCCGAGTTGAACACCAACAAAACACTAAGTGCAACACTAATCAAACGCTTCCCGATATTCTTCCTCATAGCATCTTACTCCTCTCTTTTACTTTCTTAAATCTTCCACTACACTTACAGCAATCCTTTCTTTCCACTCCTGCTCCAGCTTCTCATTGGCATATTGTTCTGAAACTGCTCCCATTACTTCTTCAAAAGGCTGATACGTTCCATCTTCTCGGCTAGTACAAAGTAATGTCCATTCCTGATTATACTCATCTGTCCAAACTGCCTCCTCTCCTGCCGGCAAATCCACAAGGACATTTACTAATTCCTCATTTTGTTCTGATAAAGTTCGAAAATTATAAGAAGATAAAAGAATCTCCTGTTCAGAAAGAACTCTGCCATCTGCCCGTATCGTCAAAACGCCTTGTATCTCTCCAATCTGCCAGTAATTTTCCTGATGAGTATAATACCAATCCCTCAGCTCCTCTTCTGAAACAGTAAGAATAATCTGATCTTTTAACAAACGTTCATACTGTCCCATTTCTACATTATAAAACTGCAACGGTGTATATTTTAATACTCCATATACAATTCCTCCTGCTTCTTTTTGTTCCGCCCGAAGCTGATTCTCCTGCTCCATTCGCTGAAGCATTTCCTGATAAGAAAATAATGTTTCTACCACCCCGCTTTCCTTTGCCCACTGTTGAAGAACTTTCATTTGAACCACTCGTTCTATCTCTTCATCCAGCAATAATACCTCTTCCTCTGACACAATTTCCCCATTTACATATAAACATGGTTTTCTAGTCTGACATCCAACCATACACAATAACATTCCCCAAATTAAAATTACATTTGCCAATTTGCTGATTTTTCTTTTTTCTTTTCTTCTTTTACTCAAAAAACTCTCTCCAATCTTATTTTCTATTCCTGCATAACGAATCACTATGAATTTCTCAGCAACAGGCTATTCTTTGTGAAAATTTTCTTATATCTTTTTTACAATAATTTATATCTTTGGCTATATTGACATTTATTATGAAAATTTTCACTTTGAATTTAAACATATTATACTATGAGTAACAAAAGAAATCCAAAACAAATTACGCAAACGTTTGTTGCAGTTACCCCTATTTCCCCTCACCTAAATTATTTACAGCAATGCAATTTTCTAACTGACAAACATAGCTGAAATCGGAAGGCAGGTCTATGAAGGGTCATCATTTCCCGTCGGCACTAGGGTGCTGTGTTTTAGCACCCTAGTGTCCGCTACGAGGAAATGCTAAGCGAGAGCGGACTCGGAATAGACCTGCCTTTCGATTTCAGCGTCCCCCCAATAAAGCAATTAAAAAAAGTACTTAGAAAAAACCTAAGTACTTTTTCCATTCTCTATTTACAGCACCAAAACAAAAAGACATTTTCAAGCCATTTTATAATAAAGCCACTTTCCATTTATAAACCTTGCCGTAAATACAACCGCCCTGACAATCCAATCAATAAACATTCCAATCCATATCCCCATAAGTCCAAAATAAAATACCCTTACAAATAAAATGCCAAGTGCCACACGACAGCCCCACATAATACTGACAGAAACTATCATCGAAAATTTCACATCACCTGCTGATCGAAGCCCATATGGAAGTCCAAACGCACCTACCCACACCAAAGGTTTTACAACTGTCATTACAGCAACCAGTTCAAAACACATCTGCGCCGCTTCCGCTTCCATTCCGGCAAGCCATGTCACAGGTTTAGTGATTGCAAACACCAAAAGACATGATATTAATGTTCCAACCCCTGCAATACCCATCAGTTTTACAATATAATACTTCGCCTCCTCTTTTCTGCTTGCACCGATACACTGACCAACCACTGTCATAAGCCCGATTCCCACACTATTGCCGAAAATACCATTTACATTCTCAAACATATTTGTCATCGCCTGTGCCGATATAGCTGTTGTCCCCATTGTTGAAACAGTAGACTGAACAGCAAGCTTCCCGAACTGGAACATTCCATTCTCAATTCCCGATGGAACACCTATCGCCATTATTGCCAATATCAATGGAATATCAGGACGAATTTTTAAATAGTCCCTTACTGCAATTACCTGTCTTGGCTTTCTTAGACAGTAAAAAATCACAACAGTACAAAACATTCTTGACAAAAGTGTTGCTAAGGCAGCTCCTGCCACACCCCACTGAAAACCATAGATAAATAATGCATTTCCCGTAACATTTATAATATTTGAAATCACAGATACTTTTGTCGGAAACTTTGAATTGCCCGATGCCCTGTAAAATGCAGCGCCTGCACTAAACAATGCTAAAAACGGATAGGAAATAACCGTTATCGTAAAATAAGCCACTGCGTTTTCCATAACGGAATCTTCAACCGTTCCGAATACCTGCCTTAAAAGCCTTTCTCCGCCTAAAATACAAAATACCATTATAGAAAGCGAAATAACAAACATGGTAAGTACAACCTGTCCTGCTGCCCTGTTGCTTTCCTCTTTATTTCCGCTGCCGATATACTGAGAACAGATGATTGTTGCACCAGATGCCATTGCCGAAAATATCTGTATAACAAGGTTATTTATTGAATCTACAAGAGACACTGCCGCTATTGCCTCTCCTCCAATGGTAGAAACCATCATTGTATCTACCATTCCCATAAAAGAGTTTAAAAACTGTTCTATAATTATAGGTAAAAGCAGCCAAAACAATGTCTTGTTGTCAAATAAAATATTTTCCCAATCTATTCGATTTTTTTCATACAATTTCATTTTCGATCATCTCCAAAAGTTCCATCATTCTCGCTGGTATATCCACATTTTCACCATTATATCACTTTATATATCGATCGTTTATGATTAGACATTAAGATAGGGATTCAATCAAAGACTTCTTTCTTTGCCTGTCAATCATCCAGACAGACAAAATAAATTCCATACTAAACAGTACGAAAATAAACAGCCCCATTTCTAAAAACGGAAATTGATATGGAACAATTTTACCGCCAAAGGATCGTTTGCTAATTTCCCTGCATACCACCATCGCAGCCGGAAGCCCGACAAGTAAAACTGCCAAAACGGCAAAGGAGGCATAACAAAGCCCTTCAAAAATATTCATCCAGCAGAGCTGTTTCTTTGTCAGACCGACAGAGCGCAGTATACTGTTTTCCCGTTTTCTAGACATCTGATTAGAAAGTGTTGTATTGATTAAATTGACTGCTCCAAATAGGAAAATTATCCATGAAAGAGCCTGCATACTTCCAAAAATAAGAGAACTTTGCCATTTCTCATATTCGATATGTGCGCTGATAGTATCCAGCCCAATATTGCTGTGACTAGATACTATCTCTTGCAGTCCGCTTTCCACACTCTCCGATTTCTCCGAATCGCTGACAATACTCCAAGAATAGTCAAAATTTTTGATTTCCGGCATCAGCTCCTGAAATAGTGCTTCTGGTGCAAACAAAGAAGCCCCGTCAAGAGAAAGCACACCATGCCCATTTGCAATCTTAACTGGATCAAATAAGCCGGATACCGTAACTATAGTTGTCTTTTGACCTAATGACAATTCAATGGTTGATCCCACATCCATATCATGATAATGTTTATAATTATTTGTGTCCAAAATAACACTGTGTGAATCCGTCGGCATAATACCAGATACCAATGCAGATTCTATATCTAAGTAGTTTGTGCTGTTTATCATATCACACATACCTGCTGAGGTATTTGCAGAAGTTCGAAACGATGCATGTACTGATCTGCGTGTAATTCGCACCTCTGTTATCCCATCCACAGACAGGACTTCCTGACGCAGTTCTTCATTTAACGGATTGCCCGATGCCATAATTTCTGCTTCTGACTGCTTTGAATCTAAATAAATTTTATAGTTTCCGTCTGGAAAAAGCAGCCTTGCTGCCTGCTCCGGTGAACGGGTCAAAAACATAGAAGATACAACCAAAAGAATAATTCCGCCTAAACTCAAGGAAGCCACAATACTGACTGCCTTTTTCCGATCCCGCAAAAAATTCGCCGCTCCCATAGATAGCGGATTTAACTTGATATGTTTCTTCCGCCTGCATATCCTTTCCTGTTCCAGAGAAAAGCGCACTGCCTGAAGCGGTGAAATACCAGCGGCTATTTTAACCGGTCTGTGAATAGAAACAGATACCATAAACCAACTAATCCATACGGTTAAAAGAACCACCATTCCATAATAAGCAGCGTGAAAACCCTTTGGAAACAAAAGCAGTCCGCCGCAGACACCCAATAAAACGCCAAGTAAAATTCCAACACTGCTAAGCTGCCGACTCTCCTTTTTTACAATGTTTTGAATCTGCCTTGATGTTGCAC